>CADCQO010000022.1 GCA_902803585.1 uncultured Ruminococcus sp. | reverse complement strand
GCCTATGACGGAATATCTGACCATTGCCGTGAACAGAAGGCAGTATAGGCATAATTGCAGAAATATCATAAATACATCTCCCGATCAGCTATTCTCTCTCCGGACAACGAACGTGCCTTTTCGTTAATGTGATCTTCAACCGGATTGGTAGTTAGCATATACAAACCTACAACCTTATTATCGCATATACTAATAAATAATTCAAGATGTTACAAGGAAAAAGCCGTCCGATTGTGAACGACTTTTTATTATTGCTTATGCAAAAAATACATAGCATCCAAACGCTGCATATCAGTTTGCAAAGAATTGATATAATCCAGCACCGGTATCTTTATTTAACGTATAATTCTCGACCACCTGTCCTTTTTCCAATCTAACGATGTGATCGCAGCAGGACAGTATGAATTCCAGATCATGCGTGACGATAAAAACAGTCTTGCCCATCTTACGCAGTTTCAATATTTCATTTGCGACCTGCTTCATATGAGCAAGATCAAGTCCGCTGGTAGGCTCATCGAAAATAATGATAGGTTTGCTTGAAGCTATGCCGGAAGCGATAGCTGTGCGCTGCTTTTGGCCACCGGAAAGAGCCATAGGGTGTGTGTCGCTGTAGACTGTCAAGTCAAGCTGGGAGAGTATTTCTTGGCTTCGCTGCAATTTGTCGGTCTCAGTCATTTGTTTATCTGTGATACTCAGCATTACTTCGTCGTTTACACTCTCGGTAAATAACTGGTGGTTTACATCCTGCATGATCATGTAGCAGTTTCGCAGACGGCCTTTTGCTTTGAGGGCTTTCCCTTTGATTTTCATAATACCCTTGCAATTACGCTCGAGTCCGCAGATGTTTCTCACAAGGGTGCTTTTGCCGGCACCGTTATGACCTATTATTGCAATAATTCTTCCTGTAGGAAGCTCAAGCATTGGAATGTTGATCCCGTGTTTACCATTCTTATAAGTAAACATAAAGTTTTCCAATGTGAATAATTCTGAATCTTCTGATACGCTTTCATGGGAATAACTGATATTCTTAAGAGACATTGGGCGTATTCCCATCTGCTCGGTATCTGCAAAGGTCAATGTGTCGATATCCTTCGATTCCAGTTCCTTCACGATCCGACCTTGATCCAGCAGCAGCATTCTGTCGGCAAGTTCACGCAGAAAATACAGCCTGTGCTCGGCAATGATGATCGTCTTTCCCTGCGACTTCCAGTCTGCAAGAATTGCTTTCAGCTTCATAATCGCATTGCTGTCAAGATTTGAAGAAGGCTCGTCAAGCACGATGATATCTGGAGAAAGCACGTTTATCCCCGCACACGCTATGATCTGTTTTTCACCGCCCGAAAGTTCAAATATACTGCGATTGAGCAGCTTTTCTATCTGCATATGAGCCGCTGTGTTAGCTATGCGTGATTTGATACTGTCAGGCTCCGTGCATTGGTTTTCGGCGGCAAATGCGATCTCATCGGTCGTGTTGACGTTGAAGAACTGAGAGCGCGGATTCTGAAATACGCTTCCGACACGCTTTGCTGTTTCGTAGATCGGTGTATCTGGAATGCTTTTGCCGTCAATTGTAATACTTCCACTCAGCTTGCCGTTGTAATAATGGGGGATAAGCCCATTGATGAGACGGGTGACAGTAGTCTTTCCGCAGCCCGATCCGCCTGTCAGTACTACAAATTCGCCGTCACGGATCACAAGGTCAAAACTGCTGATGCCATTTTCTTGTATCGTTTTACCTTCTGCGTTTACAGTGGTATATGCAAAATCCACATTCTGAAATTCTATCATAGCATCACCTAAAATACAAAAAATAAAACTATCATGATAGATGAACCGGCGATCAAAAGAATATCAAAAGCATTCAGGTTTATCTGACAGATATGCGAGCGCTTGCCGCCTGCGCTCAGACCTTTTGTCAAGGAAGCGGCAGATAGCTCATCTGCAATGCGTACTGTTGACATCATGATCGGCACAAGCACATATTCGATGTAGATGAAAGGATTTTTGATGCTTTGCCCGATCTCGCGCATTTTCATCGCATCGTGTATGGAGTTGTATTCCTCTCCGAGTGTTGGAAAAAAACGGAACATAACTGTCATAGGGATAGTTATGAAATACGGCATGTGCATCCGTTCCATCGCGGTAATGAATTCACTGACCGAAGTGGAGCGCACCATATACCATCCCATCATGTAGCCCGGTACAAATCTCGAAATCACACCGCATATAATCATAACTGTAAGATTGGCTGCACCGTTGAGGTGGGGAAGAACAAAGTGCTCGCAGGATACAGCCCCGCTCAATAGAAGAATATAAAAAGCGGCTGACAGGAAATGTCTGACAGAGAGCAGCAATACAAATGGAATAGCCGCACAAATCGCCCTTAAAATGAATTCTACGTCTGCGGAGCTACCGCTTACCATGATAAGCGAAACGGCAATCATCAGCGCCATTTTTGATCTCGGATCAAGTTTCAGTCTGCTTTTGACAGAACCGGCAGAAAGAGATAGTTCCATTAAGCCATACCTGCCTTACGGAAATGCTTTTTCAGCACCTTTGCACCCAGCAGACCGCCGATAGTTCCGCCTATCAAGCACATAGCGATCATAGCAAAGAACATCCACTGCGGTGTATAGCTCATCATTGTATCTACATACTCCTGACCGTACCCGTTAACGAGACTTGCAAAATATTCTTCCCTGAACCCGAAGAAAAAAGCGATAACCATACCGAGCAGCCACAGGCTAAATGTCGCTGAACCGATCACACAATGCCTGATACTTTCGTAATTGCCAAGCTTCAGAACAAGCTCCGTCAGCAAGCCTGCGCCAATGCAGAAGATAAAGATAGGATAAGGATGACCTGTAATGAACATAAGTATCGCAATTATGATGCTCGTCACTGAGATCATACCAAAATGCTTAATTTTCGAGAAATAGAGCATCAGCGGTATACCTGCAAATATCGGTCCGATCAAAGGCATCAGCGCCATAAAGATCGGTACGAATCCGAGACAAGCAACAACAAACGTCACAACGAAGTATAGTGCCGTAAAGATGCCGATAGTTATCAGGTCTTTGACTTCAAATTTCTTTTCCATAAATAGTTTCTCCTTTTAGTTTTTCCAACCGGTGCTTACTGCACGCTTTGTCACCATAGAACGATATATACCGTTCTTTTGCATCAAACTGTCATGATCGCCCGACTCGGCAACCTGCCCGTCTCTGATGACCATGATGTTGTCGGCACCGATTATGGTATTCAGTCTGTGTGCGATGACTAACAGCGTTTTACCCTTGCAAAGCTCGGATATCGCCTGCTGAATATAGCTTTCGTTGTCCGCGTCAACACTTGCGGTGGCTTCATCAAGAATGACAATAGGGGAGTCTTTCAGAATACACCTTGCGATTGACAAGCGCTGTGCCTGACCTCCCGAAAGCGAAGCACCGCCTTCTCCGATCACTGTTTC
>CADCQO010000021.1 GCA_902803585.1 uncultured Ruminococcus sp. | reverse complement strand
CACCATTCGTCTGCTGTCCCGCTTTGCAGATACTTACAAGAATCTGCCGACACTGGCATTTACCCACTTCCAGCCGGCACAGCCTACCACTGTCGGCAAGCGTGCCACCCTCTGGATACAGGATCTGCTGATGGATCTGGAAGATGTACGCTATGTACTTTCCAATATGAAACTGCTGGGCTGTAAGGGTACAACAGGCACACAGGCGAGCTTTCTGGAATTATTTGACGGTGACCACGAGAAATGCAAGCAGATCGACCGCCTGATCGCTCAGAAGATGGGATACAGCGATTGTTTTGCCGTATCCGGTCAGACCTATTCAAGAAAACTGGACAGCAGAGTTGTCAATGTTCTGGCAGGTATTGCCCAGAGTGCTTCCAAGTTCTCTAATGACATTCGTCTGCTGCAGCACCTGAAGGAAATCGAAGAGCCGTTCGAGAAGAGCCAGATCGGTTCCAGCGCAATGGCATACAAACGCAATCCGATGCGTTCCGAAAGAATGACTTCTCTGTCCCGCTACGTTATGATTGACGTCCTGAACCCGTACATCACAGCCGCTACACAGTGGTTTGAGAGAACACTGGACGATTCCGCCAACAAAAGACTGAGCATTCCGGAGGCTTTTCTGGCAGTAGACGCAATTCTGAACCTTTATCTCAATGTCAGCGATGGTCTGGTTGTGTACGAAAATGTCATTACAGCACACCTGATGAACGAGCTGCCGTTCATGATGACAGAAAACATTATGATGGACGCTGTAAAGGCGGGCGGTGACCGTCAGGTACTGCACGAGAGAATCCGCAGTGCTTCACAGGAAATCAAGAGCAGCGGCGGCAAAAACGACCTGCTGGAAAGAATTGCAGCTGATCCGATTTTCGGCAAAACATTGGAAGAACTGCAGGAAATCTGCCGTCCGGAAAAGTATGTTGGCAGAGCGCCTGAGCAGACAACAGATTTTCTTACGGAAACAGTAGCGGCGGCGTTAGCACCGTATGAAGCACTTGAAACAGCTAAAGCAGAAATCAATGTCTGATATTGTGCGATATAAAGAAAAGGAGGGAACTGTGCAGTATGGTCAACAATAATGTATTTGCTAAGACAGCGGCCCGTTCTGTCGTTAATCAGATGGGATGTTTTTCTGTTATTGAGTATCAGAAGGATATTTCAGTCAGTCCGGCAACCGCACAAACAGCCTATTTCATGTCCCAGATGGGTGTACGCAAAAGACAGGTAGTTGCTTCTCTGAACCAGCAGGGTATCATTTTGCAGGCAGGTGCGATGCAGATGATTGTAGGCGATGTTCAGATGAATACAAATATCAAGGGTGCAGGCGATTTCATGAAAAAGTGGGTCGGCAGCAAGGTAACAAGGGAAACCGCTGTCAAACCGAAATATTTCGGCAGCGGTCAGGTTATTTTAGAGCCGACATACAAATATATTCTTTTAGAGGATATTGCAAAATGGAATGGCTCGATTGTCATTGAGGACGGAATGTTTCTGGCGTGTCAGGATACGGTAGAGATGAAGGTTGTCGGCCGCAGCAGTTTCTCTTCTGCACTCGCCGGCGGTGAAGGTCTGTTCAATACCTGTCTTACCGGTTCGGGCATTGCTGTGCTGGAAAGTCCTGTTCCGGCAGAGGAACTGCTGGTATTTGATGTGATCGATGATGTACTCAAAATAGACGGCAACATGGCGATTGCATGGTCAAACTCTCTGCAGTTTACAGTAGAACGCTCTTCCAAAACACTGATCGGTTCTGCTGCTTCCGGCGAAGGTTTGGTCAACGTATACAGAGGCACCGGACGAGTGCTGGTTGCTCCGGTAGGATAAATATTTTTTGTATCATATCATTGCGAATGATGATGATGAAAGGCAGGTAAAACATGGTAAAAGCAATTGTAGGTGCTAACTGGGGTGATGAAGGTAAGGGCAAGATCACCGATGTACTGGCACAGCAGTCGGATATGGTTATCCGTTTTCAGGGCGGCAGTAATGCAGGTCATACGATTATCAACAATTACGGAAAGTTTGCACTCCACCAGCTTCCTTCCGGTGTTTTTAATACAGAGATTGTCAATATTATCGGCAACGGTGTGGCTCTCAGTGTAGAGAACTTGGTCAGGGAAATCCAACAGCTGGTTGATCAGGGTGTACCGAAGCCGAATGTTCTGGTATCTGACAGAGCACAGATTGTTATGCCTTATCATAAGCTGTTTGACTGCTATGAAGAGGAACGTCTGGGCGGAAGAAGCTTTGGTTCGACAAAATCCGGTATCGCACCGTTTTATTCCGACAAGTTCTCAAAGATTGGTTTTCAGGTCAACGAACTGTATGATGATGAAGCCGGTCTGAAAGAGAAGCTGGAGCGTATTCTTGAGGTAAAGAACGCTATTATTACCAATGTGTATCACAAGGAGCCTCTCAGCACAGATGAAATGTTTGCAAAGCTCATGGAATACA
This sequence comes from uncultured Ruminococcus sp., assembly GCA_902803585.1. Lineage (GTDB taxonomy): Bacteria > Bacillota > Clostridia > Oscillospirales > Acutalibacteraceae > UBA1213. The sequence goes on along the minus strand of CADCQO010000021.1, from coordinate 4,217 downwards.
AAGAGGCACTGGCACCTTATGTGGCCAATACCTTTGACATCGTTCATGATGCGGTTGTACAGGGCAAGCAGATTCTTCTGGAGGGTCAGCTCGGTTCTTTGAAGGATACCGATTTCGGTATTTATCCGATGGTAACATCTTCCAATACCATCGCAGGCTACGGCGCAGTTGGTGCAGGCGGTATTCCTCCTTATGCGATCAAGGATATTATCACCGTTGTCAAGGCTTATTCCAGTTCTGTAGGCGCAGGCGAATTTGTCAGCGAGATTTTCGGACAGGAAGCAGAAGAACTGAGAAAAAGAGGCGGTGACGGCGGCGAGTACGGCGCAACAACAGGCCGTCCGAGAAGAATGGGCTGGCTTGATCTGGTGGCGACCCGTTATGGCTGTAAGGTGCAGGGTGCTACACAGGTAGCGTTCACTGTTCTTGATGCACTGGGCTATCTGGCAGAAATTCCTGTATGCGTAGCATATGAACTGGATGGCGAACGTATCGATTATTTCCCGTCTACTACCAAGCTGAAAAGAGCAAAGCCGATTCTGGAGGTACTTCCCGGCTGGCAGTGCGATATTCGCGGCATCAAGCGTTATGAGGATCTGCCCGAAAACTGCCGCCGCTATATCGAGTTTGCTGAGAAGGCTGTCGGCGTTCCCTTTACAATGATATCTAACGGTCCCAAGAGAGAGGACATCATTTACAGATGAATCGGGAGGCGATGATATGTGTGGTATAGTCGGATATATCGGTGAAGAACAGGCGGCACCGTTTTTGCTGAGCGGTCTGGAAAAACTGGAATATCGGGGTTATGATTCCGCAGGTCTTTGTCTGAATGACGGTGGAACATTAGTCGTCAAAAAGTCCAAAGGTAAACTGACAGAGCTGAAGACACTGACACATAACGGCAGCAGCCTTCATGGTACAGTCGGTATCGGCCATACCAGATGGGCTACGCATGGTGAACCGTCCGATGTTAATGCGCACCCGCATCTGAGTGAATCGGGACGTTTTGCGGTAGTGCATAACGGCATTATCGAAAACTATCTCCCGCTGAAAGAAAAACTGATGGATAAGGGCATTACCTTTCGTTCCAATACAGATACAGAGGTTATCGCTCAGCTGATCGAATATTATTATCAGGGCGACCTGATGGACACAATTATCAAGGTACTCTCAAGACTGGATGGTTCTTATGCACTTGGAGTTCTCAGTAAGGATAATCCCGATGAAATTATCGCCGTCCGCAAGGAAAGCCCGCTCATTATTGGATTGGGCGAACATGAAAATTTCATTGCGTCCGATATTCCCGCTATTCTTTCCAAAACAAGAAAAATCTATCGTCTGGAAAATGATGAGATCGCTGTTATCAAACGTGACGGTGTCAGCGTTTTTAATACAGACAAAGAACCTGTACAGAAGGAATACGAAACAATTGAATGGGATATCCATGCGGCAGAAAAGGGCGGATATGAACATTTTATGTTCAAAGAAATCATGGAACAGCCCAAAGCGATCCACGACACTATTTCTCCCAGAATCAAAGATGGCCGTGTGGTACTCAATGAAATCAGTCTGACAGCTGAACAGATCCGCTCTTTCCGTAAAATCAATATTCTGGCGTGTGGCTCTGCCTATCATGTTGGTGTAGTGGCAAAGTATATTTTTGAAAAAATACTGAGGATTCCCACTGAAGCAGATCTGGCTTCCGAATTCCGTTATCGTGATCCCATTGTAGACGATAAAACTTTGACTGTCGTTATCAGTCAGTCGGGCGAAACAGCGGATACCAAAGAGGCGATGAAGGAAGCAAAACGCCGTGGGTCACATGTCATTTCTATTGTCAATGTTCTTGGCAGTGCTATTGCGAAGGAATCAGATGATGTTATTTATACGCTGGCAGGCCCTGAAATTGCGGTAGCCACCACAAAGGCTTACAGTACACAGCTGGCAGTTATTTATCTGATGGCAATTTATTTCGGTGATCTGCTCGGTAAAATTACCGATACCGAATATCAGAATTATTTGTCGGAATTGCTGATGATTCCTGATAAAATTCAGCAAATTCTGGATAACAGCGAAAATGTGCAGTATCTGGCATCACAGCTGTTTCATGCTGATGATGTGTTCTTTATCGGCAGAAATATAGATTACGCACTTTCACTGGAAGGTTCTCTGAAACTGAAAGAAATTTCCTATATTCATTCCGAAGCATATGCCGCAGGTGAATTAAAACACGGCACCATTTCACTCATTGAAAAAGGTACGCTTGTGATTGCTCTGGCAACACATGAAGAACTGATTGGAAAAATCGTCAGCAATATGAAGGAAGTACAGGCAAGAGGAGCATATGTGCTTTGTCTGGCAACAGAACGTCATCAGGAACTGAAAGACGTAGCACAGAACACTATTTTTATTCCGCCAACCTGCGATATGATGCTGCCTTCGCTGGCGGTCATTCCTCTCCAGCTTTTTGCCTACTATGTGGCATCTCAGAAGGGCTGCGATATTGATAAACCCCGTAATTTAGCAAAGTCCGTTACAGTAGAATGATGCACCGGACGTTCCGTGACAGAGAAGGGTGTAAGTATGGATATTAAAAATGAGTCAATTCTGATTTTGGATTTTGGCGGTCAATATAACCAGTTGATTGCCAGACGGGTGCGTGAATGTCATGTGTACTGTGAACTGAAACCCTATACCATGACAGCTGAAGAAATCCGTGAAGGCGGTTATCGTGGTATTATCTTTACAGGTGGGCCTAACAGTACCTATGATAAAGAAGCACCGAAATGCGATCCGAAAATTTTTACGCTGGGAATTCCCGTTCTCGGTATCTGCTATGGTGCCCAGCTGATGGCGCAGACACTTGGAGGCAAGGTACGCAGCAGTGATGCAAAGGAGTATGGCAAGACGGAAATCGAATGCAATACTTCTTCACTGATGTTCCATGCCGCAAAAGCAAAGTCTGTTTGCTGGATGAGCCATACAGACTATATTTCAGAGATTCCGCACGGTTTCAAGATTACCGCTATTTCTGAGGGCTGCCCCGTAGCGGCAATGGAAGATATCAAGCGTAATTTCTTTGCCGTACAGTTTCACCCTGAAGTGCAGCATACTGCAGAAGGAATGCTTTATCTCAGGAACTTCCTTTATAATGCCTGCGGTTGTACAGCTGAGTGGCAGATGAGCTCCTTCGTAACAGATACAATTCGCCGTCTGAAAGAAAGAATCGGTGACAAGAAGGTTTTGTGTGCATTGTCCGGAGGTGTGGATTCGTCAGTAGCGGCCCTGCTGGTGCATAAGGCTGTTGGTAAACAGCTTACCTGTATCTTTGTCGATCACGGCCTGCTGCGTAAAGACGAGGGTGATCAGGTAGAAAGTGTTTTCAGAAAGCAGTTTGATATGAATCTGATCCGTGTCAATGCACAGGAACGTTTTCTGACAAAATTAGCAGGTGTAACCGAACCGGAACAAAAGAGAAAAATCATCGGTGAAGAGTTTATCCGTGTCTTTGAAGATGAAGCGAAAAAGCTTGGCAAAATCGAATTTTTGTGTCAGGGTACGATTTACCCCGATGTTGTTGAAAGCGGTGTTGGCGAGGCGGCAGTTATTAAAAGTCATCATAATGTTGGCGGATTGCCGGAAGATGTCGGTTTTGAGGGCATTATTGAGCCATTGCGTGATTTGTTCAAAGATGAGGTGCGTCAGGCAGGTTTGGAATTGGGAATTCCGGAATTTCTGGTATGGCGGCAGCCGTTTCCCGGTCCGGGACTGGCAATCCGTATTATGGGTGATATTACCGAAGAGAAGATCGCAGTTTTGCAAGGAGCAGACGCTATTATGCGTGAAGAGTTCAAAAACAGCGGACTTGATAAATGTGTCAATCAGTATTTTGCTGTATTGACAGGTGTAAAAAGTGTAGGCGTCATGGGAGATGGACGTACCTACGAAAATACAATTGCACTGCGGGCAGTGACAACTGATGATTTTATGACAGCGGATTGGGCAAAAATTCCATATGATGTATTGGAAAGAATTTCGAACCGCATAGTCAATGAAGTCGGTCATATCAATCGTGTAGTGTATGATGTAACTTCAAAGCCCCCCGCCACAGTTGAGTGGGAATAATTAAAAATGTCCCCCGGCTTGGTTCCTCACCCTTTTTCGGGGCACCAAAACTATCTTAGAAAAAAGATAAAGAAGTAAAAAAAGAGACCTTG
>CADCQO010000020.1 GCA_902803585.1 uncultured Ruminococcus sp. | reverse complement strand
CTTCGGTTACGGCAGGCTGTACATGAGGGTTCTGCAGCAAACAGGGAACCTCTGAGGCAAACAGCATCCCCTGCTCGTACTGATAAAAGAACAGCGGCTTGACACCTATTCTGTCCCTTGCAAGAAACAGACTCTTTCTTTCTGCATCGTATACCGCAAAAGCGAAAATGCCGTTCAGTTTTTCAACACAATTACCACCCCAGCACAGATATGCCGTGAGTACAACTTCTGTATCACTCTTTGTGCGGAAACGATAGCCATAAGACATCAGTTCTTCTCTCACTTCCGCTGTATTGTACAATTCTCCGTTATAGACGATCGTACAGGTACGGTTTTCATGCTGTATCTGCATAGGCTGTCTGCCGTTTTCTACATCTATGACGGCCAATCTGCGGTGTATCAGACAAACATTCTCACCTAAAAGCACTCCGCTGTCATCCGGCCCGCGATGGGCAAGCCTTTCGGACATTTTGGCAATGATCGATTTTTGCTGGCGCAAATCCGCCTTCTTATCATACCAACCGGCAATACCACACATATAACCCCTCCCAATCATTGTCTGTCCTCATGGTGCAGTCACGCTGGAAAATCCTTTCCGGAAAACTTTTACTTCTGACATGGAAAGTGATTCCGTTTCGGAAAGGTGATTTTCCGGTGGCGCCGCAAAGACAAAACAAACATCACCGACATCAGAACCATTGCTGCCGTTCCTGCCGCTGTTACAGAAAACCATTCGGCATGAACTGCTCCGCTGACAGCAAAGGTTTCTGCCGCAGGCTGATAAAACTGACACGCAATATATATTATGCCCGCAGAAAGAAATGCGTTCATCAGCCGAAAAAGAAAAAATTTCCCTTTATGCAGGGGAATGTCACGGATAATGGAAAAAATCTGACAATGTACACACAGTCCTCCGAATCCTACCGCCGCAGACAGCAGCCACAGCGGACAGCCGCCGCTGCCAATGCGCTGACACGCCATTGTAACTTCCGTCAAAATATAATAGGTATTCTCTGACAGAGCATACTCTGCCCCGCACCACTGCATCACGGTCTTTATCAGTTCACAGACTCCTGTACGCTCACTCAGAGCCGACAGCATTGAAAACAAAGCCACTAATGCTGTCATCTGCAGCAAAGCATTTGCACCGTCCTCACACGACAGCATCAATGCTTCTGTCCATCTGCCTTTTGAAGTTTCCGGCCGGACTAAAGGCTTCTTTGGCAAGATATCCGGCTTTTTTCCGAATAACCTTCCCGCTGAAAAGCCCAGTATCAGCCCTGATAATACCTGTGCGGCAAACAGCATGATACCTGCCTGTATATTATGCAGCAGCAGTACACCGATCCCTGTAATCAAAAAAGCAGGTCCCGAACAAATGCAAAACAGCATCATTTGTTCCGCCTGCTGTGCTGTCAGTTTTTTTTCGTCGTAAAGCAGACGGACACATTTTGCCCCCACCGGAAAACCCCCGATAAAACTCAGCAAAACCGCTGCGGCAGCTTCCTGCGGCAGACGCAGTCCATGTACAGCTGCCCAGCCGCATACACGCCCGATACTGTCGGAAAGTCCGGAACGTATCAGAAAAGAGGACAGCACCATAAACGGAAACAATGCCGGAATCAGCAGTTCACACGCACATACTAATCCCTTTCGGACACCTTCTGCCGCATCTGCCGAAAAACACAGCAATATTCCGATAACACTTCCCGCAGTACAAACGGTCACCACTGTTTTCAGCCTCTGCACAGCCAACATTTTCATAACATCACCCGATAAAAGATATGCCGGCAGTGATTTTTATATATCTTCCGGCATAAAATGAACAAAAACAGTCGGAGGGACAGCATGAAACGCAGCGACAAACGAAAACAGCGTCCTCAATCTATTCTCGGTGCGCATATCAGTGCGCTGCATATGGACATCAGCAGTAACCGTGAGGTGATTTTTGAAGGAAACAAGGGCATTCTTGAATATAATGACCATTCTATCAAAATCAACGGCGGTAAATATGTTGTAGCGTTTCATGGACGGGGACTGCACATCAAAACAATGACGGACTGTACCCTCGTCATACACGGCTTTCTGACATCTATTGAATATATTATCTGAGGGATCTTGATGATTATAGTAAAATTGTTGCGATGGCTTTTCGGTTATATCCGTTTTAAGGTAGAAGGCGCTTTTCCGGAACGTTTTTTAAATGCTGCCGCCCGAAGGGGCATCAACCTCTGGCAGTTAACAGGACATGACAACACACTTTATGCCTGTGCCCGCCGGAATGATTATCCCTACTTGCTGGAAATCACCCGAAAAACGGATACCGCTCTAACGGATATACAATCCTACGGACTTCCCCATCTTCTGAAAACATACCGCCACCGTGCCGGCTTACTGATCGGACTGATTCTGTTCGGGCTTGGCTGTCACTATCTCTCCGGCATCGTCTGGTATATTGATGTTCGTACTCCTTCGCTTATCAATGAATATGAAGTCCGCCAGATGCTGGAGGAACATGGTCTGAAGGAAGGCACTCCCGCCAAAAAGGTCGATGTATCCGGCATCATCAACAGTATTTCTATCAGTGATAAACGGGTCAGCTGGATGACCGTCAACATTATGGACACCAATGCAGAAGTAAATATCAGTCCGAATCTTGCTTCTGTGGTAGACAGAAGTACGCCTGCCCCTCTCAGCAACATGAAATCCATTGCAGACGGCACTGTTACAAAAGTAGAAGTGTCTAAAGGTTCTGCTTACGTCAAAGTTGGTGACGGCATCAGTAAAAACCAGCTGCTGGTCAGCGGATTGATGGAATATAACAACGGTGAAATCGTTCTGACGGACTGTGAAGCCCGTGTTTTTGCCAAAACAAACCGCAGCATCACCATCCGTATCCCCAAAAAATATACGCTCTGCCAACCGCAGGAAACCGTTACAAAACGGGACATGAAAGCGTTTGGTCTGGGCTTTCCGCTAAGCCTTACTGTCCAGCCATCACAAGACTGCACTATCCAGACCAAAAAGGAACAGCTTACTTTGCTCGGTCACCCGATACCCGTTTACGTCACTGCGGAAAACTGGACACAATATACAGCTGCGCCCGTAGAGCTGACACTCACACAGGCGCAGGAACTGTTACAGCAAAAGCTGTCACTTTATGAATTTTTCATGCTCAGCAGTACCAATCACGGAACTGTCTGTCAGCGAAAAATCAGTGTAAAGGAAGAACAGGAAAGTTTTTCCCTTACTGCGGATTATGAAATTGAAGAAGATGTATGTACCAAAACTGTTGTACCGCTGTCACTGGATTAAGCTATTTATCGTTTTCCGACAGCTTTGCAGCGGTTTCCGGCGGAATATGCCCTGTTTTTTTAACATGATTGCCGATAATTTCCGATACGTCACTGATAGCGATAAATGCCGAAGCATCAATACTCTTGATGATGTCTTTGAGTTCATAAATTTCAAAGCGGGTCAGCACACAATACATGACAACCTTTTTTCCGCTTACTAAGCCCTCTCCTTCCATGATGGTGACGGTTCTTCCTAAACGCTCATAAATCCGTTCAGCGATGATCTTGGCATCATCAGTAATAATCATGGCTGCCTTGGTCTGTTCCATACCCGTTTCCACAATATCCAGCACTTTGGAGGTGATGAAATACGTCAGCAGACTGTACATTGCTCTGTCCAGTCCCATAATGATACCGACTGCCGAAAAAATGAGGATATTGAAAATCAGCACTGTCTGACCGACAGGCAGCTTGAATTTTTTGTTCAGCAGAATGGCAACCGTTTCTGTACCGTCCAGACAACCGCCGAAACGAATGACAAGCCCTGCCCCGATCCCCAGTATGACACCGCCAAAACAAACCGCTAACAGGTATTGTTCCGTCAGATTGATCATACGGCCGAAAACAGCCAGAAATATCGAAAAGATAATCATTGCGTAAACAGCTTTGACCAGAAACAGCTTCCCCATTTTTCGGGAACCGATCAGAATGAACGGCGTGTTCAGCAGTACTGTTAAAATGCTTAAAGGCCAGCCCGTCAGATGGTTGACAATAATACTGATACCTACCACTCCGCCGTCTAAAATCGTACAAGGCACCAGAAATTCTTCTATCGCAAATGCCGCTATCACAGCCCCTGTACCAATCCCTAAAAAGTCAATCAGCAGCTTTATGATCCGTTTTTTACTGATTTTCATTGCTTTGCTGTACTCCTTTCCAAGGGTCATCGGAAAAATCCGGCACATACTGGGCATCGGCAGAGGATAATTCCTGTACAAAACCCTCTAACCCCAATGCTTCGTACCTGTCCAGTACTTTTTCATACTCCCGTCTGGTAATACGGCGATTGACAGCAGGAAATTCCGCCGCCCTTCCCATCGGAAGATATTGTCCCATCAGACTGACAAGCACACTGTCCCCGAATTCCTTTTGAATGGTATCCAATACCTCTATGGAATTTCTGGTATTCTGGGGCAGTATCAAATGCCTTATGATTGTACCCTTCAACAACATTCCTTTGCTGTCCAGCACCGGCTTTCCTGTCTGCCGTACCATTTCATGTATAGCAGGAATGGCATATTCAGCATAATTTTCTGCATGGGAATATGTTTTCGACAGTTCCGGACGGATATACTTGAGGTCGGGCAGATAAATATCCACGATTCCTTCCAACCGCCGCAGCGTTTCAGCTTTTTCATAACCGCCCGTATTATAAACAACCGGCACAGACGGGCGATAACGTGAAAAGCACTCAATAACACTTTCAATGTATGGTGTCGGGCTGACAAGATTGATGTTATGGACTCCCATTTGTTCCAGACATTTTACAGCATCTGTCAGTTCATCGGCCGTCATCGCTTTTCCGATATGTTCCTGACTGATACAATAGTTCTGACAAAACACACAGGAAAGCACACAGCCTGCAAAAAAAATCGTACCCGAACCTTTTGTACCGCTGATACAGGGCTCTTCCCAGTAATGCGGCGCAATACGTGCTATTCTGGGCAGTGTTCCCATACGGCAATAGCCGCTGCCGCTTTCGGGCTGACGCACTGCACCGCAGTTTCTCGGACATAAGGCACAAACATACTCTTTCATACACCTTCCTCCTCGTATAACAAAAGCGTTGTACAGACTGATTGTACAACGCTTTCTGAATATTATTCCCGCTCACAGACTCCTGCATGAAGCTCCCCGCCGGAGTCCGGAGTAAAGCATCAATATCAGCTGCCGTAGTAGGCTTTCAGATACATTTCTTTGATTTCGCTCATCAGCGGATAACGGGGGTTTGCACCGGTACACTGGTCGTTGAAGGCGTTTTCTACCATATCATCAAGAGAAGCAAGGAAATCTTCTTCCTTTACACCGTAGTCAGCAATGGTCTTTTTGATACCGCAGGCCGTTTTCAGTTCCTCAATCTTCTCAATAAACTTGTTCAGCGTGTCATTGTCATCTGTTCCACCGAAACCAAGGAAACGTGCACATTCACAATATCTTTCCAGCGTATGCGGATAAGCGTACTGAGAGAAAGTACCCATTTTGGGCGGTACAGGCTCTGCATTATAACGCATCACAATTGTAATCAGGAGTGCATTGGCAACACCGTGTGCAATATGATGATATGCGCCGAGCTTATGCGCCATTGAGTGGCATACACCGAGGAACGCATTCGCAAACGCCATACCCGCCAGAGTAGAAGCAGTTGCCATCTTTTCACGGGCAATCGGATCATTTGCGCCATTTTCATATGCAGACGGCAGATAATCAAAGATATTCTTCATTGCCTTCAGTGCCAGACCATCTGTATATTCTGTCGCCATAACAGAAGCATAAGCCTCCAGCGCATGAGTCAGCGCATCAATACCCGAAGCACTGGTCAGTCCCTTCGGCTGGTTCATCATATTATCCGCATCAATAATTGCCATCTTCGGCAGCAGCTCATAATCTGCAAGCGGATATTTAATGTGAGTGGTTTCATCAGTGATAACTGCAAAAGGCGTTACCTCTGAACCTGTACCCGAAGATGTCGGAATAGCGACAAAATACGCTTTTTCACCCATGTGCGGGAAAGGACAGATACGCTTGCGGATATCCATAAAGCACATTGCCATGTCCATGAAATCTGTTTCAGGATGCTCATAAAGTACCCACATGATCTTACCGGCATCCATTGCCGAACCGCCGCCCATCGCAATAATAACATCAGGCTCAAACAATGCCATCTGTTTTGCACCTTCCTTAGCGGAGGCAAGTGTCGGATCGGGCTGTACGTCATAGAAACAGGTATGACGGATACCCAGCTCATCAAGTTTTTTCTCAATCGGTGCCACATAACCGTTTTTGTACAGAAAAGCGTCAGTGACAATGAATGCCTTTTTCTTGTGCATGACTGTTCCCAGCTCGTCCAATGCTACCGGCATACAGCCCTTTTTGAAATAAACCTTCTCAGGCGTTCTGAACCACAGCATATTTTCTCTCCTCTCAGCGACACGCTTGATATTCAGCAAATGCTTTACGCCTACGTTTTCCGAAACGGAGTTGCCGCCCCAGGAACCGCAGCCCAATGTCATGGAGGGAGTCATTTTGAAGTTGTAGAGGTCACCGATACCGCCATGAGAGGACGGTGTATTGATAAGAACACGGCAGGTTTTCATCGCATGATAATGCTTGGCAATCTTTTCGCTTTCTGCGGGATGGATAAACAGTGATGAAGTATGGCCATAACCGCCGTCCGCTACCAGACGTGCTGCCTTTTCGAGTGCTTCATCAAAAGTTTCTGCCTTATACATTGCCAGAACGGGAGAAAGTTTCTCGTGGGCGAATTCCTCGCTGATATCTACGGAAGTCACTTCACCTATCAGAATCTTGGTGCTTTCAGGAACAGATACGCCCGCCAGTTCTGCGATACGGTGCGCTTTCTGACCAACGATTTTAGCGTTGAGTGCGCCGTTGATAATGATTG
>CADCQO010000019.1 GCA_902803585.1 uncultured Ruminococcus sp. | reverse complement strand
TTTCCTGCGGTAGCAGTTATTTTCATCAGGTGCAGCAATAAACGCCTGCGCGGTCTGGGTAACGCCGTTTGTATTGAGGAACTTTCTGCTCAGGTCAACGATGGTCTTTCCTCTCCACTGCATCGTCAGACGGGGATTTTCCGTAACAACGGCAACAGCGGTTGCTTCGAGGTTTTCTTTGCCGGCTTCTGCAATAAAGCGTTCCACGTCCTGCGGACAGAGAACAACCGCCATTCTCTCCTGAGATTCGGAAATCGCCAGTTCCGTACCGTCCAGACCGTCATATTTCTTGGTGACTTTATCGAGATCAACGGTCAGACCGTCCGCCAGTTCACCGATCGCAACACAAACACCGCCGGCGCCGAAGTCGTTGCAGCGCTTAATCATCGTGGAAACGGCGGGATTGCGGAACAGCCGCTGAATTTTTCTTTCAGTGGGCGGGTTGCCCTTCTGCACTTCTGCACCGCAGGTTTCGATGGAATCCATTGTATGTGCTTTGGAAGAACCTGTCGCACCGCCGCAGCCGTCACGTCCTGTACGGCCGCCCAGCAGTACAATGATATCATCGGGAGCAGGCACTTCACGGATGACATTGGCTTTCGGAGAAGCACCGATAACCGCACCGATTTCCAGACGCTTAGCGACATAACCGCTGTCATACAATTCTGTTACCTGACCGGTTGCCAGACCAATCTGGTTGCCATAGGAGCTGTATCCTGCCGCCGCACCGGTTGTAATCTTACGGGAGGGCAGTTTGCCTTCCATTGTCTTTTCAAAGGGGATTGTCGGGTCACCCGAACCGGTCACTCTCATTGCCTGATAGACATAAGCACGTCCCGAAAGCGGGTCACGGATTGCACCGCCCAGACAGGTAGCCGCGCCGCCGAAAGGCTCGATTTCTGTCGGGTGGTTATGTGTTTCGTTCTTGAACTGTACAAGCCACTGCTCTGTTTTGCCGTCAATGGTAACCGGCACTTCGATGGAGCAGGCGTTAATTTCCTCGCTGACATCAAGATCCGGAATCATGCCTTTTTTGCGGAGCAGCTTCATGCCGACCAGTGCCATATCCATGAGGGAAACATCTCTGTCGGTATCCTTGCCGTAAAGCTCTTCACGGCTGTCATAATATAACTGCAGAGCGTCCTCGATGGTCTTTGTGAGAGCGCCCTTTTCCACTTCGATTTTTTCAAGGCGTGTGAGAAAAGTAGTGTGACGGCAGTGGTCAGACCAATAGGTATCAATCACCCTGAGTTCTGTAACAGTCGGGTCACGGTGTTCCTCGTCACGAAAATAATCACGGCAGAATTTCAGGTCAGCCAGTGTCATAGCAAAGCCCATAGAGGAAAAATACTGCTGCATTTCCTCGTCATTCCATGCGGTAAAGCCTTCCACCACAGCCACATCATCGGGTCTGTCCGCTTTCATGTCCAGTGAATCGGGCTTTTCCAGAGAAGCCTTTCTCGATTCCACAGGGTTGATCAGATAATGCTGGATTTTCAGCATTTCGTCCTCTGTGACCGCACCCTTGACAGCAATCAGTTTTGCGCTGACAACCTTCGGACGTTCGCCCTGTGTCAGAAGCTGTACGCACTGTGCCGCAGAGTCCGCCCGCTGGTCATACTGTCCGGGCAGATATTCCATAGCGAACACACGATAGTCCTTATCCTCCGGCAGCACCTCATCATACACGATATCGGCATTGGGTTCACTGAGGATCGTATTTTTTGCTCTTTCAAAATTTTCGCCTTCCAGACCGCTGATGTCGTAGCGATTGATAATTCTTACCTTCTCGACAGCGGTGAGTCCCAGATTGTTTCTCAGATCCGTCATCAGATTGGACGCTTCTACATCAAAGCCATCACGTTTTTCCACAAATATTCTCTTTACAGAAGCCATTTTGCCCACCCATTTCTGTTGATTCTTTCAGTCTGCTTTCAACAAACCTCATTGCCTTCATTCTATCATACCTGCCAGCCATTTTCAAGACTCAATATTATGGCCGGCTGTCCATGTCCAGACCTTCGAGGGCGACCAGTTCGCAGTCCGCCACGCCGTAAAGATTCCGGAACAGGGCGGAAATGTAATCGCAGCCAAAATTATTCTGTCCGATGATACCGCCGGCAGTTGTCACATAAATCAGCTTTTTCGCTCTGCACAGACCTTCCGGCCGGCCGTCCTCTGTGTAGCGGAAAGTAATGCCGTAAACCGAAATATTTTCAATCCACACCTTGACAGATGCCGGAAACGACAAATCCCAATAGGGTGCGGCGATGACCACCACATCAGCGGCAGCCAGCTGACGGGCGTAGCGGAACATCTCATCGGTATAGATTCCCTGCGCTGTAAAGGCACTGCGTTTTTGCAGTGTAGCTTCATCAAGCGGCACCAGAGGTTCTTCCCACAGTTTCAGTTCGGTCACCTCTCCTGAAAGCTCCGACAATACCTTTTCGGCTAACCGGCGGGTACGGGATTCCTGACGCACACAGGCATTTACAAACAAAATTTTTTCCATAGAACAGCTCCCCTTTCAATAAATAATTGTAACATAAACGCATTTTTTTGTAAATATTCTCAAAAACACATTGCAATCCTGCCACTTATCCGCTATCATTATAATGTAAAGAAAGGTCGTGGTATTATGGCGGAACCATTCATTTCCGGCTGGAAACTTTCACGAAAACCTTCCGCATGGATCAAGGATATCATGGGAGGGATTATTGCTGCACTGGTATCCATTCCCATTTCGATGGGCTATGCACAGATTGCCGGTCTGCCGATGCAGTATGGTCTGTACGGTTCTGTACTGCCGATATTATTGTTCGGTCTGCTGTCAAGCTCCCGTGATTTTGTTTTTGGCATCGACGCCGCTCCCGCCGCCTTGGTGGGCACCACTCTGGCGACACTCGGCATTCCCGCAGAATCGGAACAGGCGGAGAAAATCGTCCCGCTGCTGGCGTTATTGACAGCTTGCTGGCTGATGGTGTTTTTCATGCTGAAAGCGGGTAAAATCGTAAGGTACATATCAGAATCGGTCATGGGCGGTTTTGTATCCGGCATCTGCTGTACCATTATCATGATGCAGATACCAAAGCTGTTCGGCGGCACGGCGGGCATCGGAGAAGCGCCCGAACTCATCAAGCATATGGTTCAGCAGTTATCCAATATCAACGGCTATGCACTGGCGATGGGGCTGTCCGTCATTGCGGTGATCACACTGTTTCGTCATATTGCACCCAAAATACCGATGTCCGTGCTGATGATGGCGGCGGGCGTTATGATGACCTGCACCCTGCCGCTGAGTGATTACGGCGTAAAGCTGCTCCCCGAAGTCCCCTCCGGCATTCCCCTTCCGAAAGTGCCGTTAGGGGGTATTTCCGTCGAAAATATATCCGAACTGCTGTTTGACTCGCTGAGTATTGCGGCGGTGATTCTGGCGGAATCGCTGCTTGCATCAAAAAGCAATGCCGCAAAGGACGGCTACACGCTGGATACCAACCGTGAAATACTGGGCTACGCCGCAGGCAATTTTGCGTCCGCCATGATGGGCTGCTGTCCCGCAAACGGCAGTGTTTCCCGTACAGGCATTGTCCGTCAGTTCGGCGTGACCTCACAGTGGATGTCTGTTTTTGCGGCTCTCACAATGTTAGCGGTGCTGCTGTTCGGTGCCGGCTTCATCAGTCTGCTGCCCGTGCCGATTCTGACGGCTATCGTTGTCAGCGCACTGGCAGGCGCGTGTGAATTCAAGCTCGCAAGACACCTTTTCAAAACTGACCGCAAAGAGTTCCTGATTTTTATGGCGGCATTTGCGGGCGTTCTGATTCTGGGAACGGTTTACGGCGTAATCATCGGCATTGTGCTGTCGTTTCTCGTTGTCATTCTGAAAGCCGTCACCCCGCCGCGATCTTTCATGGGCTGTATCCCCGACAAAGGAAATTTTTTCGCACTGGAAAGGTACAGTGAAGCCGTGCCGATCAAAAACGTGATTATCTACCGTTTTGGCGGCAATCTGTTCTTTGCCAACATAGAGGTGCTCAAAAGCGACATCAAAAAAGCTGTCACGGAGGAAACCCGCTGTATCGTGATTCATGCGGGAGCTGTCGGCAGCATTGATGTAACAGCCGCTGAGGAATTAGTCAGGCTCTACCGCTATTATCAGGAAAAGGGAATCCGTTTTTACCTGACCGAACATATCGGAGAGATCAACGACCGCCTGCGGCAGTACGGAGCGGAAGAACTGCTGAAAAACGGCGCTGTGCGTATGACCGTTTCGCTGGCGCTGCGTGATGCAGGTCTGAAGAAGCCGTATGTGCCGGCAGCCGACAGCAATAAGCCCATACATCGCGAGGAAAAAAATTTGCAGGCAGAACTGGACTGGGCACTCGGTGAAGGGTCAGAAGCCTTCAAACAGAACCTGACCGAAGAAATTTACAGCAGCCTGCAAAGCGATAAAGAACTCACGGTGGATACGATCGAGAAAATAGAAAGTCTGGGACGTTTCGGACGGCTGAATTTCTATGATGAGGAAGAGCTTCTCGACAGACTGGAAGTCCGCCTGCTGAACAGCGCCGCCGATTATCCCGAACAGGTGGAGCGTGTGGAAGCCGTCCTCGAAGAACGCCGGTGCATCATCGAAAGCCGTCTGACGGAGATGGACGCAGAAGCGATCAAGCGTATCCGCGCACACCGTGTCAGCAGGGCAAAGAAGCTGTACCGCACTGACCCGCAAGCCTTCCTCCAGCGCAGAGAAAAGCGTTTGGCTCACCTGAAAACATTATCTCAGGTCAACCCCGCTCTGGCGCAGACCTATCTCTCTGTTTATGAAGAAATTCTCAGTCTGCCCGTCAGCGAAAAGAGCAGTCAGAAATAACAGCAGACAAAACAAAAAACGCTGTACAATTTTTTACAGTTTGTGAATTGACAAGCACCCCGCCCGTCCATTATCATTTAGTGTGGAGGTTTATTGTGAAAAACGGAAAATAAAGGCAGAGAGAATAAAAAATCAGGAGGGAATCGTCTTGCAAACGGATTCGGTTTATGAATATTATGGACGGCAGAAGAACGATATGGAGTCGTCCTCTATCCCCTTTGTTGTCTTCCAGTATCTGGAAAAGGAACTCCGCGTCGTACTTATTTCAAACGGCTTGTGTGAGCTTTTCGGAGAACGCCGGAGTGAAGTCACCCGCATTTTGGAGAATTCCATTTATACGTCTGTTCACACCGAAGATATCGAGCGGCTTTCCCAGAAATGGACACAGTTCGTCACAGAAGGCGGACATTATGAGATTGTTTTCAAAAAACGCATCAGCGGTGCTTTCCGCTCCATTCATGCGCAGGGCAGCAGCTATACAACGGATACCGGCGAAAAACTCTATGTTCTCTGGTGCAGTGACGTGACCGATATCGTGAACGCCGAGAAAATCAGCACTTACTACGACAAGCTGACCAATATGCCGAATATGTCCGCTTTTGGCGTCTTAGCCGAGCAGGAACGCGACCGCATGAGAAAAAAAGGCGTTGTGCCGGCGTTTGTCTACTTTGATATCCGTGATATGAAGGCAATCAACGAAAAATACGGCTTTTCGCGCGGCAACGGTATTCTTTCGGGTACGGCTTTTGTGCTGAGGGATATCTTTGAAAATGATGCAATGGCGCGGCTGTCGGACGACCATTTTATCGTTCTGACAAACAAACGCCATCTCGAACAGAAGATCGAACAGGTCAACGACCAGATTCTCCGCAATCCGATGGGCATTCCCGTGCAGGTTTGTGCCGGAATCTATATTGACGACAAAACAGGCATTGATATTTACGCCTCTATCGACAGGGCAAGAATTGCCTGTAAGACCATCAAGGGCGACTACACCCGAAAGTACCACGTCTTTGACAGGGATATGTTCACTGAGTACCGCCAGCGCCGTCACGTCCTCAATCACTTTGAAGAAGCACTCGAAAACGGCTATGTGCGGCTGTATTATATGCCCATCGTCCGCACCGTCACAGGCAAGATATGTGACATGGAAGCTCTGGCACGGTGGATAGACCCCGAAAAGGGAATGCTTCCGCCGTCACAGTTTATCCCCGTTCTGGAGGATAACCGCCTCATCAACAAACTCGATTTTTATATGCTGCGGAAGATCTGCGAAAGTCTTTCCAAGCAGAAAAGCATGAATATGCCCCTTGTGCCCGTTTCCGTCAATATTTCCCGCTCCAACTTTGAAGTGTGCGATGTATTTGACGAGGTGCTTTCCATCGTCAACGAATATAATATTGCCCACCACCTTCTGACCGTTGAAATTACGGAAAGCGCTTTCATCAAAAACCGGCAGTTCCTCGCCAACCAGATAGAAAAATTCAGGGAAGCAGGCTTTAACGTCTGGATGGACGATTTCGGCAGCGAATATTCTTCCCTGAATACCCTTCAGGAGTACACCTTCGACCTGATAAAGTTGGATATGCGCTTTATGAAGAATTTCAGCCTGACGGGAAAAAACCGGCTCATTCTGTCGGACGTGATCGGCATGATCTCCCGATTGGGCGTCAGTACGCTGGCGGAAGGCGTACAGACAAAAGAACAGCTTCGCTTTCTGCGTGATGCGGGCTGTGATAAAGTACAGGGTTTTCTGTTCGGCAAGCCGATGCCCTGTGAACATTTTTACGACAAGCTGACCGTCTGCAATGGTCTGGAATATGATGATATCGCCAAAACCGCCTACTACGATAAAGTATCGACTGTCGGACTGGAACCGCAGTCTGTCACCAATGACTTCGGCAGTTATCTGCGTGACAACGACATCACACCTGTGGCGGTGCTGGAATTCCGCAAAGAGGAGTTCCGTATCCTGAAAGCCAATAATGCCTACAAAGCCTTTCTGGTGGCAATCGGTCAGGACAAGAACCTCATTTATGATGACTATTATGACTGGTATCGCAAGCCCTCTTCCTCATTCATTGAAGCCGTCAAGCGCTGTCTTGCCTCTCACAAAAGCGAAAGCGTTTTCAATATCATCGAGAACGGCATGACGGTTTCCGCCAATATTTCCTTTGTCGCCCATGACCCCAAATCTGACACGGGTGCTGTTCAGGTCATGATTACCAATGTTGACGGAATGATTTCTTCCCGCCGTCCAAGACTCGACTGAACCGGCGTTCATCAGCGCACCTGATACTTTCTTTTGCAGACCGGCGCTTTCCCGTGCCGGAAAGAAACAGAACAAAAAACAGACCGGACCTCTGATTTTTTACGATTGGTTCGGTCTGTTTTTGTCTTTCAGAACGGAAACATCTTCCGCAGTATTTCGGGTTTCAGGGAGAAGAACCGCCTGCATCTGTATTACTGAACGTGTGTTTTCAGGAAATCCACCCAAGCCTGCATACCGGTGCTGTTGTAGTGGAAGCCTAAGTTATTGGGGTCAACACAGTAATCATCCCTCAGATTACCGTTGCCGTCTGATACAACAGGAACAAGGTCAAGGTAGATAAAGCCTCTTTCGGCACAAATCTGTCTGATCTGCTCATTGTAGCGGGCAATGTTGGTATTGTTCAGGAAGTCTTCACGCACTTTTCCGGCAATCATCGGTGTAACGGAATGAACATAGATCTGGATATCGGGGCTTTTTGCCAGCAGACCGTCAGTGAATTCCTTCATCGCATCGACAGATTCATCTACGCCCCAGGAACAGATATCGTTCATACCAAGCATGATGAAGACCTTTTTCTTGCCGATTTCCCGTACAGCGTCGTCAATCATGACTTTCTGACCGTTATAAACAGGGTGAATGCCATATTCATGGTCAAGCCCGAACATCGCGGTATGGTAGCCCATGCAGTCAATCGCGAGAAAATCAGCATCGCCCAGACAGCCGTTTTCAGCGTAGTTATACAAGCCATAGGTCACGCTGTCACCGATAAAGACCGCATCGTCAAACCAGCTTGCATCGACAGCTTCTCCTGTAACAGTCCGGCTGCTTTCTTCTTTGCTCTCTTCCTTGCTTTCCTCTTCGCTCTCGTCCTTGCTTTCGTCCTTGCTTTCTTCTTCGCTTTCGTCCTTGCTTTCCTCTTCGCTCTCGTCCTTGCTTTCTTCTTCGCTCTCGTTCTTGCTTTCCTCTTCGCTTTCCTCGTCCGAATCTTCTATATATTCTCCGTCATAAACGGTGATGGTACACGAGGACGAAAGATCATTTTCTGTTGTAACGGTAATGGTTACCTGACCGGCAGAAAGTGCCTTCAGCCTGCCGTCATCTGTTACCGTGACAATGCTGTCATCGGAAGACAGCCACGTCAGCTTGCCGCCGGCATCTTCGGGCTGCAAAACAGCATCAAGGCGGTATTTTTCACCTGGGTGCAGTGTGACGGACATTTCATTCAGGGCAATGCTGTCTGCCGGTATGACTGCGCTTTCTTCACTGCTTTCCTCTTCTCTGCTGCTCTGGTCTGCCCTGCTTTTTTCACTGGTTTCGCTTGCTTCGCTTTTTTCTGTACTGACGACAGAATTTTCCGGAAAGGCATCGGACACGTTAATGCGTTTTGGAGAAGAGGCACAGCCTGCGGCAGAGAGAATGCTCAGACTGCCCAATCCGCCGAGCAGCATGGTAATTATCAATTTTCTCATTTTTTCTCCGTTACTGAAAACTTGTCAAACAACTTTTATGTTTCATTCCTTGTTCCTCGTGTCCATCTGCTCATGTTTGATATGACACGCGAAAGACGCAAATCTTCCGCTAACGTATGGGTACATATCAACGACACTTGTTTAAGCGATGCTCATCAGACTGACACTTGCCTGATGAATATTTGTCAGCCTGCGGGTCACCTTCAAAAGCTGTTTTTCACTTTTCATGACATCGCGTGTTTTACAGTAACATACTCCTTTCTTGTTTTTGCAGCATTTTCTGCTGATTCTGCGCTGTTTCCTTTGCATTTAACGGTCGTAAGTATCGATGACAGGTTCATCAGGAGCCTGCGTGAGGAGTCCGGGCAGTTCATAAGAGTTGCTGCCGAAAGCGGAGAATGTACACATCGTAAAGAGTACGTCTGTGATACTCAGGTCGTTGATGAAGCGGATAAGGTTGAGTTTGAAATACCGCATATCCACGATATAAATTTCTTCAAAGGAATTCATCAGGTAGCCGGGTTCAGCGTTGCCGTAGCTGTCCTTGACAACCAGCAGTTTCTTGCAGTTCTTTACGTTGGTGCGGATCTTGACGATCTGCTCATCACCGCCGAAGAAGGTGAGGTAAGCATTGGACTGGGGGTCGCCCACTTCCTTGAAGTATGTACCGGTGTAGTCAAAGTTGAAAGAGGTGTCATAGAAATCTGTGTGACACTGCTCGTAGTTGTCAGGAACATAGTAGGTAAAATCTTCGGGGTCGTTCTTGATGTTGATATCACCATCTGTGAATGCGTACATTGTACCGACAAAGCCCTCTACTGTAACGGGGGTGAAGGTGCTCAGTTCCTTGAACGCCACGCCGGCAGCGTCAGCAAAAGCCTGTGTCGCATAATAAGCGCCCAGCGGCATCCAGTGGTGGTCGGTACGGCAATAGATCGGCTCGGCTGTATGCTGTGCAAGAGTGGAAAGCGCGTCTACCTTTGTAATGCCATCTGCAAGGCGGCCGTTGATATCGTCAAAATATTCCTTCTGCTCGGCGGAATAATCAGAGTAGTTAGCGGGCAGATAATACTCGCAGGACAGCGGGATAATCATTGAATAGATGCTGACATCGCTTCCCACGCTGGAACGGAGAGCGTTGAGTGAATCCACATAAGCATCACCCGAACCGCCGCCGAACAGTTCCATTGCACGATAATGGCCGTCTTGATTCACGACAACAACACCGTTTTCAACGGTATAGTCAGCATCTAAATTGCGGTAATCCTTTTTGCCGATATCAGGAACAGAAACATCTGATTTTTCGGTGCTTGCTTCTTCTGACTTTTCTTCTTTGGAGGACTGTTCTCCTTCAGATGACTCGTCACCGGCGGATTTTTCGTCAGCAGACTTTTCGTCTTTGGAATTTTCATCAGCAGACTTTTCGTCTTTGGAATTTTCATCAGCAGACTTTTCATCTGTGGAAACAGCGGAAGAACTGGCAGATGCCTGTGAAGCGGCGCTGGAACTGCCGCCGCCGTTTTTACCGCCGCAGCCG
This sequence comes from uncultured Ruminococcus sp., assembly GCA_902803585.1. Classification (GTDB taxonomy): domain Bacteria; phylum Bacillota; class Clostridia; order Oscillospirales; family Acutalibacteraceae; genus UBA1213. The sequence continues at coordinate 3,360 of CADCQO010000019.1, read as the reverse complement.
GTAACCATACAGGCGCAGAGCATTGCGGACAGCAGGAGTGCAGTAGTCTTTTTCATGTTCATTTTTTATTCCCTCACTTTTTTTGATGTGCCATAATCTGAAACGCCTGAACGTCTGTAAAAACGACAGAACGTGCCTTTATTATACACGGACAGCCCCTTTATGTCAACGGAACCAAAACAAAAATGTACCGTTTTTCCTGCTTTTCAGGCAGAACAGAGGGGGATATCATAACGGTTATCTCAAATTTTAAGGTCATGAATATATTTCTCTCTTTATGTGAATATACGTACAGAACCCTGTATTTCTGTCCGGACAAAGACGCTTTTTTCAGAATCAACTCCCGCCATGATGTCTGCCTTTCAGTCTGACGGCGTTCTGCGGAAAGTTTCCGCTTTCAGTCTTCCGTAGGAGTGAGATATTCGTCCGGAATGTTTTCTATGGTGCTGATAAAGGGGTCAGTCTGCCATGTGATGTCTTTTCGTATCACTCTGGCGGGCGTTCCTGCGATAATGCAGTTATTGGGATAGGTTCCCTTTACAACAGATCCTGCCCCTACAACACAGGAATCCCCTATAATGGTACGGTTCAGAATGATACAGCGCATTCCCACCCACACATGATTGCCGATACTGATGATGTTTTTCGGGTTATCCTTGTTCTGGGGGTTCAGACGTTTCTTTGTTCTGAGATCAAAAATAGAGTGACCGTCCCCGCAGTAGATTTTCAGTTCACATGAAAACAGACAGTCCTTTCCGACCGTGAATGTCATACCCCCCAGCACAATAATTTCCGTCCCGCGCACGAAGGTTGTATTGTCCCCGATAGTAACATCAGCGTCACCAAAAACTGTCAGTGTAACGCCCTTTTCAAACACGCAGTTTTTACCGATTCTGATGCGGGCACCGCCTGTCGTTCTGGCGCAAATGTAGGTGTTTTCCCCGAAATGGCAGTCCTTGCCGATATCTACTGTTACATCGCAGACATATTCGTCCAGAATGACTTTGCATGACGGTGCATGGATATGGTTGTTGTAATCGTCATCATAATCCTCGATGTATTCGTCTACCGTTATACCGCTGTGATTGACAAAAAAGCAGTCTTCAAAGTCCGTGTAGCCGAAGGAGTATAATTTCATCTGCAAATCAAATGTTTTCCTGATGCGGGGAACGATAATAAAATACTCACTGCTGCGGTCTTTGATTTCCCCGATGTATGTAATCTCCTGCGTGACTTTTTTCTTCACGGTCGTAAGAACAAGCACGTCTGTCAGTCCGGACTTTTTTCTGAGGAATTCACGATAGGCGGCAGAATCACCCAGCAGGGCAATTTTCCTGCCATTGAGCCGTTTTTCGATAAGCTCCCACATTTTCTCGTAAAAAGGCATCAATGCCTCTTTGCTTTTGGGCATAGGTACTGCGTTATTCATAGGTCAGCGGCCTCCGATTTTACAAATATTGCCATAACAGCACCCACTATTATAGAAAAAAACACCAAAAGTGTCAAGAAGACTGAAAATGGAAAATGACAGATTCAAACGCCGGAAACCGTTTCTGAAAAAATTCTGTTTCTTCTGCACAGTATCGGAAGAAACAATCGCCGTTATCCTTCTGAAAAAGCCGATTTTGGCTTTTCACTCAACAAAATGCTTGACATTCAGTACCGCAAAAGCATAAAATGTTGAGGGATACATAATATGACAATGGCCGCCGGTGTGAACCGCTGAAAGAAAGACAAAGAAAGGATCAGGGAATAATGACAGTAAGCAATAATTTGGCGCTGAATAAAATCATCGAAGATATGTCAGAAGGCGTGATGACACTGGGCATGAACGGAACCATACTCTATCTCAATGCCTCAGCAGAAAAGATTCTGAACATGAACATGGAATCGTTAGTAAACCAGAAATTTGTCAATATCTTTATAAAGTACAAGGAAAACGATGAGTTCAATCAGGCAATCCTTGATGCTATTTATCATTATCGGGAACATGTACACACGAATGTTGCCCCCTATTACGATGGAAAAAAGACAAAACAGGTCCGCATCATCAGTTCCTTTTTGTGTGACAGTGAAAAGCAGATAGGAATTGTGGTCGTTCTGAGCGATATTACAGAAGTGACGGAGCTGAGAACACGCCATGCAAGGCAGATCAGAATTCTGCTCGACTCACTGGTAAAGGCACTCTCAACGGCAATTGATGAGCGTTCCCACTATAACGCCAAACACACACAGAATATGGTGGCAATGGGCGGAGCGTTTCTCGACTGGCTTCAGGAAACAGACAGTGAATGGCGTTTTGACGCAGAAAAACGGCACATTTTTTTAATGGCAGTGTGGCTGCACGACATCGGAAAACTGGCGGTTCCGCTCGGCATCATGGACAAAGCCGACCGGCTGGGATCACTGCTGAACGATATCGAACAGCGCTTTATCAAAATCAAGCTGCTGAACAAAATCGCCTTTCTGGAGGGCAGAACATCTGATTACATCAGCCGCAACGCACAGCTTGACGATATTTTAAATGTGATCCGCAGCATCAATCCTGCGGGGTTTCTGTCAGACGAAAATTATGAAAAAGTACTCAGCTTTGCAAAGATGGTCTATGAGGACGAAAACGGCACAGAACAGCCGGTGCTGACGGCGGAAGAAACTGATGCGCTGTCTATCCGCAGGGGAACTCTGACCGACAGTGAAAGAAAAATCATGCAGAGTCATGCAGAGGTAACAGAACGTATCCTGTCACAGGTGACATTTCCCGAAAACTACCGCTGTGTGCCGCTCTGGGCTTCCAGTCACCATGAACTGCTCGATGGTACCGGTTATCCCCGCCGCCTCTCAGGAGATGAAATTCCCAAAGAAGTCCGCCTGCTGACCATTCTCGATATCTTTGAAGCACTGACCTCCAAAGACCGCCCCTACAAACAGCCTATGTCCGTTGAAAAAGCGTTTGAAATTCTTTACAGCATGGTTAGTCAGGGACGTATTGACGGCACGATTCTGGCATTGTTTGAAAAAAGCAGGGCGTGGGAAAATATGAAACTTCAAAATGAAGAATGATGCCGGAAAATTACACCGCAATGAAAAAAGACCGCTGTATGGCCGTAAAGTACAGCAGTCTTTTTTTGTATCAGCGGAACACATTGAACCGGCAGCGTAAGGATAAATCCTGCATCACACCTGCGGCATTATGAAAAAACAATGTATTTACAAACTGATCTCAATATGGTATATTTGAATTATGTGACAATCCACTTGCAAATAACTATTGATGGAGGCTTTTAACAGTTAAGACGATATTATAAAAAGTTATAAAAATATGTTGACTTTTATAAGTTGTATATTATAATAGTATACTGT
>CADCQO010000018.1 GCA_902803585.1 uncultured Ruminococcus sp. | reverse complement strand
CGCCCAGCGCTTTGGGTATTAACGTAACACCGACCTTTGAAACGGCTTTGATGAAAGGTCTGGCCGTTCATCAGAAAGACAGATACCAAAGCATAAAGGAACTTTTGGAAGGCTTCAACGGCGGTACTGCCGACATTAAAGCCAGCAGCGATCAAGAAATCACCATGCTTTCTTCTCCTCAGATAACACAGGAGGAAATTGCTACGCAGTATCTTCCTGCTGAACAAGAACAGGAAACAGAAACACAGCATATTCCTGAACCAACAGAGGACGAAAAAGAAACACAATATTATGCTGAAAAGAAGATTTGTCTTCCAATACAGTCGGATAATTCACCCAAAAGCTTACATCTGAAGGATACTGACAAAGATGTAAGCAAAACAACGAATACGACAAATCAGAATTTATCCCAACCAGTTATAAAAGAACAAAATCAATACCGAAAGAAATCTCACCTTAAATCTTTTGCTTTCATTACGGCTGCTGTGTCAGTGATACTAATTACAGGTGCAATTGTTGTGATAATTATTAAAAACAATCACAACAATACAGTCAATTATCATGAAACATTCAGTGTATCAGCAAGCAGTTCGGATGAAACATCACTTGCTGAAGCAAGAAGTTCGGATGAAACATCACTTGCTGAAGCAAGCAGTTCGGATGAAACATCGCTTGCTGAAGAAAGCAAGCCCGATGATTTCGTTTTCAAACAGGCACATTTTTTTGCACTTCCGTATAATGGTATTGCCACTATTACCAAAGATGATACTGTATCGATTGTATATGTAGATGCTGTTGATTGGGAAAAGGTTGATAAGGCAAAAGAATGGAAAAATATCAGATCGCTTGCTGCTGGTTATAAAAACCTATATGGTCTCCGTAAAGATGGGACAGTTGTTGCCACAGGAAACAACTACTTCGGACAATGTAATGTTAGTGAATGGAAAGATGTGGAATTAGTAGATGCTTGTTATGAACATACGGTAGCACTGAAATCTGACGGAACTGCTTATGCAACAGGACAAAATACCGATCACCGCTGTGATGTGCAGGATTGGGATCATCTGGTGTATATTTCTTCAGGCCGTACACATACAGTAGGACTAAAAGACGATGGAACAGTTCTTGTAACTGGCGGAAACGAATGGCATCAAAGCGAAATTACCGACTGGACAGACATGAAAATGGTGTCTGCCGGTTATTATCATACTGTCGGCTTGAAATCTGATGAAACTGTCATTACACAAGGTTCTAATAAACACGGACAATGTAATACTGAAGAATGGAAAGACATTGTTGCGGTTTATGCCGGAAAAATGCACACGGTCGGCCTGAAAAAGGACGGAACGGTTTTGGCAACAGGAAATAATGATTATGGTCAATGCAATGTTGATTCCTGGGAAAATATTGTGGAGATCTATGTTGAAAAAAACTACACGGTAGGAAAAACTGCTTCAGGTGAATTGCTGATCACTGGCTTATGTTTTTATGACGAAGATATGGGCACCCCAAAATATTACCTCAGCAGTTACCGTGATTTGCTGGAACAATAAACCGCCATCAGCTTTTTGAAAGTATTTGTTTCGTTCTGTTGATATTGATAAAGTGGTACGTATGTGAAAACAATATCTATTATATTCTGATTAGCAAAAGAAGAAATGAGTAATATGATATTTTCAATGTTGCCTGAAAGCCTCAAAGATTATAAGCAGTTTATAGCCATCTATCTCGATACGGATTTTGATTATGTGTGGCAAATAGAAATAAACATGACACTATAAATGAGCAACCACAAGGAAGTGAAGAGAATGTACTGCTATTTTTGCATGAAGGAGATCGAAGCGGATGTTAAAATATGTCCGCACTGCGGCAAAACTCAGAATATCGTTACTCCGCCTCACAGACTTTTGCCCGGCACGATGCTGAACGGACGGTATGTTGTTGGTATTGCTAAAGGGGAAGGTGGTTTTGGCATTACCTATTTGGGACGGGATAATAAACTGGATCGTCTTGTCGCTATCAAAGAATATTATCCCACAGGGTATGTCAACAGAAGCAACACGGTATCATTAGCGGTCATAGAGGTTACATCAGAGGACAACGGCGCTTTTTTCAGAAAAGGGTGTGAACGTTTTTTGAGAGAAGCCAAAACGATCGCAAAATTTTCAGGCGAACCCGGCATAGTCAATGTCATTGATTATTTTGAGGAGAACAATACTGCTTATATCGTGATGGAATATCTTGACGGCATTACCCTGAAAGACTATCTGACACAGAAAGGAAAATTGTCTGTAGAAGAAACCTTGTCCATTTTGCGGCCGGTTATGCTGTCGCTTGAAAAGATACATCAGCAAGGGCTGATTCATCGTGACATTAGCCCCTCCAACATCATGCTGGTAGAAGATGCGGTTAAATTGATAGACTTTGGTGCGGCAAGAAATACTTCCGGTTCAGGCAATAAAAGCCTTTCGCTGATGCGGAAACCCGGTTACGCACCAGAAGAACAATACCGCAGTAAAGGCCTGCAGGGTGCATGGACAGATGTTTATGCCCTTTGCGCAACCATCTATAAGTGTATTACAGGCATTACGCCGGATGAAGCAAACGACAGATTGTTTGCAGATGAACTGAAAGCGCCCAGCGCTTTGGGTATTAACGTAACACCGACCTTTG
>CADCQO010000017.1 GCA_902803585.1 uncultured Ruminococcus sp. | reverse complement strand
TTTTTTTTTTCGACAGGATGGCGCAAACGAACTGTCGGACAGGATTTTTCTCTCATTATAACACATTTTTCTGCGCTGTCAAGCGTTCTCTGATTCCCTGCCGGACAGCAAAATACCCGCTGCAAAGTATCCTGCAGCGGGTATTTCGGTTGCTGATTCAGCTTTCAGGCTTCAGTCTGCCCATGGGGAACATTCCGCCATAGCGGATATAATGCGCTGTTGCATTGACCCAGCGCTGAACAAATTCACGAAGCTGTTCCAGTGTGCTTATCTTTTCCTTACATTCTACGAAATACAGGGTATCATCGGTGCCGGCGGTGCGGTGCTGTCTGTGAAGCAGTTTTTGTATTTTCTTTTTCATCTTGTCGTTTTGTTCGCTGAGCGTGTGTGTACACTGCGGGCGGTCAGAGCGCATGGGTGAGAATGCCTTGTAGTTGATGGCGTCAACGATGTACGCCCTCCAGCCGTTGGGGTGTCCCAGATCGGCAAATACGAACGATACGTTCAGCAGGCCGTCTTCTGTACAGCAAAATTCATTTTGTAATTTCATATCAATTCCTCCTTCAGGTTTGTTGGTCGTTGGGTTATGTTGAGCTTCTCAAAAATGGAAATGCAAAGGGGGCGACGCGGTTGATGGGCTTTACAACGAAATGTTCCGCCACAATGTTGACTGCCAGAGCGATAGCAACAACAATGAATTTTCCGACTGTTCCGGTAATCAGATTCAGCACCCAGTAGGTAAGGGTCAGCAGAATTGTCATGGACAATGTGTAATAGGCTCCCATCAGAAACGGAATCACTGTCAGAAGGGCGATGATGATGGCAAACACAACACCGAAATTGCCCATGAAAATTACTGTTTTGTTGATGAACGGAATCATCATTCGTCCGAGTGTCGTGAACAGCACCAGCAGGATATTCTCACAGGAAAGTTCAAAAAGCAGACGGATAAAGAAATTTTTCGGACAGTATTTTTCGCTGAAAAGCTCGGTGGTGATTTTTGTTACCGCAACGGATCCCATCAGAAGAATCAGGCACAGTACCATTTCACCCTTGGACAGCTGGACAGCCGTGTCAACATACAGAAGCACATCGCTGATACCGCTCATGACCATTGTGAAAAGCGGCTGTTGGTTTTTGGTGAAAAATCCCCCTTGTGTTTCAAATTTCAGCACCGTAACGGCAAGGATATTCACGATGATGCCGACAATCATAACAGAAATGAATACCCAGTTGCGGGGGTTGGTGAAGAAGCGGCGGAGCTTGCTGATAATATCTGACATGTCAATCAACTCTTTCTTTTGTCTGCTTTGTTTTTGGTAACCTTATTATACACTGTTCCTGTATCGGGTGCAACGGAAACGGGGGGGCATTTTTATGGATTTTTTGTTTCCGGAAACGGAGAAAAAGAGGAATGCCCTTCACCCTGCCGGCGGGCGGTAAGGTGAAGGACGGTATGTATCAGAGGTGGCTCTCTATGAACATATTGATAGAGTGCTGTGCACGGTAGGGAAGGGGGATTTTTTCGACCAGACACAGGGAAAAGCGCTTTGTCCATCTCATGGCCACGATTTCAAGGACAATGTTGGCGGTGAAGGCGATCAGAATGACGATGATCTTTCCGGTTGTTCCTTCAATGGCCTGTAAGAATCCGTATGTGAGCGTCAGAGAAACTGCCATGACGATGATGTACAGGAAGGTAGGAAGGGAGAGAGCAAAGACAGCCACGCCGATGATGATGACGAATATCATTCCTGTTTCGTCAACGCTCCTTGCCAGTGAGCAGATGGGGGAAATCAGGAGAAGGCTGATAAAGGCGAACAGCACGAACAGAATGTTTTCCATTGACAGGTCAAAGAAAAATTCAGCGACTTTTGAATGCGGACAGTAACGATTGCGGAGGCTGGCGGTGGTGAGCTTTGTCAGCAGAACTGCAACGGAAACCAGAACTGCGTAAATCAGCCCTGCGTCCCAGCCGCTGTCTGTTTTGCTGAATGCTACTTCCAGCTGAACCATAATGTCGTTGATGCCTGAAAAGACGATCTGAAACAGGGGGTTCTGATTAGAGGAGAAGAAGCCGTTGTCCACGCCGTCCGGCAGAACAAGGAAAGAGAGCAGGCTGACCACCGTACCGATGGCGAGCGTAATGATGAAGGGACGAAGACGGGAACCTGAAGATATTCCGGAAGCAATGCGGCTGGTATTCATGTTTGTGTCCTCCTTGAAGCAAATGTTTTTGATGATGCTATGATATCATACAAAACATACTTTGTATAAGGAAACGGAATACATACCGCAGGGATTTTTATGTTTTCAGCGCAGGGAAACGGCCGCCTGATTTTCGGGCTGACCACAGGCAGACAATGTTCTTTGACAGCAGGGAACGGGAACTGTTTCTGCATCTTCTTTCCCCCTTGGATTGATGCTTCTATCATAGCACAAAACATACATTTTGTATAGGGAAAGGGCGCGCAGAAGGCGGGGGGGTTCTGCTTTTTTTGACAGAAAAACAGCGGTTTACTTTTTTGCCCCGATGTGGTATGATAGGGAAAAAGACGATTCTTTGACGCACAAAGCAGAACGAAGGGAGCAGCACCATGAATAAAATTGTCATTACAGGCGGGCCGTGTGCCGGAAAATCTACCGCCCTCAGCCGTATACAGCAGGCTTTCACCCGCATGGGCTACACTGTTCTTTTTATTTCCGAAACTGCAACAGAGCTTATCAACAGCGGCGTTGCCCCATGGACGTGCGGAAGCAATATTGACTTTCAGCAGTGCCAGATCAGAATGCAGCTTGAAAAAGAGGCTGTCTATGAAATGGCGGCACAATCCATGTCCGGCGGCAAAATCCTGATTGTTTGTGACAGGGGCGTGATAGACAACAAGGCGTATATGACCGATGAGGATTTTCAGAAAGTCCTGCGCTTTACCGGAACAAATGAAATTGCCCTGCGTGACCGCTACGATGCCGTTTTCCATCTCACGACAGCGGCAAAGGGTGCAGGAGAATACTATACCACCGCCAATAACCCCGCCCGCCATGAAACACCTGAAGAAGCTGTTGCGGTGGACGATAAACTGATTGCGGCATGGACAGGTCACCCCCATCTGAGAGTGATCGATAATTCAACAGACTTTGAGGACAAAATAAAGCGCCTGATTGCGGAAATTGCCTTTTTCCTCGGAGAGCCTGAACCGCTGGAAATCGAACGCAAATTCCTGATTGCCTACCCTGATATGGAGTGGCTGAACCGTCAGAACACCTGCCGCAGTGTGGAGATCACACAAACCTACCTGCGTGTCGGCGGTGAAGAAATGCGTGTCCGCCAGAGAGGAAGCGACGGACATTATGTCTATTATCAGACCATCAAGCGCAGAATCTCCGACCTGAAACGCATCGAAATCGAAAAAAGGCTGACGGTGGAGGAATATAACAACCTTTTGGCAAAAGCAGACCCACAGCGCTATACAATCAGCAAAACACGCTATTGTCTGATGTATGACGGACAATATTTTGAGATTGACATTTTCCCGTTCTGGCAGCAGCAGGCACTGGCGGAAATTGAACTGCGTTCTGAAGATGATGCCATTCGTTTCCCGCCTGAACTGAAAATACTGCGGGAAGTGTCGCACGAAGAAGCATTTACCAACCGCCTGATGGCGCAGTACCCTGAAAGAGCCGCCGCTCTCCGCTGATGTTTCCCCAGCATACCCGATGCCGGAAAAAACAGAACGGCTCGTCCGGTGAAAAAGTCCTTCTGTTCCCTGAAAACGCAGATGTCATTTTTACATATCACAGTGACCGGTACACCTTGCTGAACGGGCAGGGCGTATCGGTCATTTTCTGTTTTTCTCCGCCGGATGCTGACAGAAGGGCTTTCCTGCGGGAGATATTTCATGCAATGACGGCTTATCGGTGCTTTCCTGTTCCTTTGAAAGGCATAGGGAAGAAATTTCATGTACCAGCTTACTTTTTTGCGAAAAAACCGAAAAATCTCTGAATCAAACGCATTTTGCGTGAAAAAGTGAAAAACGAACCTATTTACTCATTTTGCCTGATATGATATAATATGGATAACTTTTGGTGCGGACGGTGAAAAAATTCATGCAGAATGTTCGCCTCTCGTGCAGACGGGCGTTCTTTTATGTTGACCTGAACCGTACGTTGTTGTTATTTTCAAACTAATTTTCGAGGAGGAGTATTTTTATGAAAAAAACAGCGAAATTTTTGACGGTCGCACTGGCAGCAGCGATGCTGTCCGGTACAGTACTGCCTGTTTCAGCAGCAACTTTGACACAGCAGAAGTTAGATAGAATCTCACACCCTGACAACGTAGAACGTCAGGCAGACGGTCTGGTGGAAGTAGGCGACAGAGAAACCAGCTATGCTTGGTGTATGGCAGCAAGAGGAAATTATGTCTATATCGGCACCAATAAGGATATTGTCGGCAGCAATGTGCAGACTTTTATGGAATCACTCAAGGACAAGGGCATTTCCGAAGATCAGGCTTGGGCAATGGCAGACGTTCTCTTTAACGGTGAAGTACCCCATCCCGCCACAGAAGAGGGCGGTCAGATTCTCCGCTGTGACTGCCGCACCAATGAGATCAAGGTCATTTATACGGCTCCTGCCGGCACATCGTTCCGTATGGCGATTACACACGGCGACAACGTATTCTTTGGCTCCTATGCGTCCGGCACGTCTTTCTCTACCGCCGCTGAGGTGGGTCTGAGCAACGATATTTTCCGCATCGACATGGACGATAATGTAGAAAAGGTCTTTTCTTCTTTTGACGGTACCAGTATGCGCGCCGCCTGCGAATTTGAAGGACAGCTTTATTTCGGCGGTGTAGATGCTTCTGAGGAAATCGAAGAAGGCTGGGACGGCAGTGCAAAGCTGGCTATTCTGGCAATGGACGAGGACGACAACAGCAAGTGGAACCGTGTGGCAGACTATAAGGACTTTGGTCTGCGTTATGCGGCTGATCCGGCGATGACAAGCGCGGCGGCAAGTCCGGTATGGGATATCTGCGGCTATAACGGCGAATTATACGCTACTCTGCCGAATGTGCTTGGCTTTGCTATGTTCAAGGGTCACCCTGCAAAAGACGGCGAAATAGCAAATGCTTATGGCTGGGTATGGGAAGAGGTCGTCGGCTTCTATAACGGCATCAACCCCATAGGCATGAATCCGGAGGCTTCTGCTGCAACGGCGGCTACCTATTCCGTTGTTGCTACACCGGTTGTATTCAACAATGAGCTTTATGTGTTCGACTTTGATCATACCATCGGCTCCGAACTGCAGGCACTTACCGGTATGTTCCAGCAGATCGCAGGACAGGATGTGAAGCCCAGCGATTATCTCAGAACAATGTACAATACACTCCGTCACCCCCAGAATCTCTGGAAGCTCAACAATGAAACAGGTGCTTTTGAGAGAGTGGAGGACTTCACCGAAAAAATCAAGGACACAACGGTGGAGTATGTATGGAGAGCACAGGAATACAACGGACAGCTTTATCTGACAACAATGGATTCTGCCGTCCTTTACAACTATGTGACCAGACTGACAAACGGCAGCTTTATTTTCATGACGAAGGAAGAATGGAAAGAGCAGATCGGCTATCTGCTGGAGCTGGTTCGTCAGTTTACCCCTGATGGTTCTCCTGAAGAGGAACTGGCAGAGCAGACCTTAAGAGAATGTGCTGAGGAACTCCAGACAATGTATGATGAAATCGCAGACAACAGCGATGTACAGGCGTTTGTCGAGAAATTCAAGGCTGTCTGGGAAAAACTGCAGCCCGCTCTCGAGAAAATCAAGGAATCCCTTGCACAGCAGGAGTTCGTACAGAAAGTTATGGATGTCCTCCGCCAGCAGGCCTATATCGCAAAGTCAAAGCTGGATCAGCTCGAGTGGCGCATCAAGGCGGTTCTCTACCACTACGACCTTTCCTACTTCATTGCGCCTGATCTGGAAGTACCGCTGAGTACCCTTTCTGACGAGGAACTGCAGGAGTATATTGACAACCTCAAGCTGAAAATCGGCACCATGATAGACAGCCTGTATGTTGAAATCCCTGAATTCAAGCGCATCGACAAAGACACACTCCAGATCATCGTTGCCAGCTATGTCAGCGCACTGATCGATAAGACCATCGGACAGGAACTGTTTGAGGCAGCAACCGATTTTGTCACAGCCTTCAAGGAGAGAGTAAAGTATCAGACAGATGTTGCAACGGTCAAAGTGCTTGCTAAAATGGAAGAGCTGTATCAGAAACTGCCTGAGGAAAAACAGGCGACAATCGCTAAATTCCTCCAGAAGTATCTGGTTGAAATCCCCCAGATCATTCAGAAGGAATATGAGGAGAAACTTGCAGAGCTGACAGAAAGGGTAGAAGCAGTCGCTAAGCTGACAATTGACGATTATAACTCCATTGCTGCATCGTGCGCTGATTCTGTCGCAGAACACGCTCTCGGCGTACTGGCAGATGTCAACGAAAAGCTGGCTTCCTATGGTCTGAGCATTCCTGAAGAGCAGATTGCACGGACAACTGTCGCTATCGAGCAGGCAAGAGATAAGTTCAAGGAAACCTGCGAGGCAAAGCTCAGCGCTATCAGCGAAGACACAAGCCTGACACCCGATCAGGCAGCAGAACAGCAGATCAGCCAGCAGATCGCTGCTCTCAACGAAAAGCTGAACACCGTCTACTATACCGCAAAGTCGATTTATGACAAGATCGACTGGGAAGGTCTGAAAATGTATGCTTACATTTCCGACATGGTAAAGAATGACATATGGGGCTTTGATATGCTCAGAACCGCTGACGGAGAGACCTTTGAGTATGTAACGCCTGACGGTTTCGGCGACCGCTACAACTACGGCGGACGTTCAATGGTAGCAACTCCTTATGGTCTGTATATCGGTACAGCGAACCCGTTCTACGGCGCACAGCTTTACCGTCTGAGGGACGAGCTGCAAGGACAGCCGTCATTGGCATCAGAAACTATCCAGTTTGGCGAGCAGGCAACTGTTAATCTGTCCTGCACAGGCGGTACCGGCGAATATTCCCATACCGTTCTTTACAGAAAAGCAGGCATGGAACACTGGAGAGTGGCTGCCAAGAATACAACAGAATCCAGCGTCAGCTTCACACCGGCTTCCGGCGTATCTTATGAAGTAAGAGTAATTTCCAAAGACAGCGAAGGCTCTGTTGTCAAAAATACACTCCGGCTCAATGTTCAGCGGGAGCTTGAAAATCAGTCCACCATCAGTGCTGAAAGCATTACTCTGGGCGACACAGTCAAAGTCCGCGGTATTGCAAAGGGTGGCGACGGTCAGTATCAGTACGCTTTCTACTACAAGAAGTCCAGCACTCAGAATTGGATCAGAGTACACGATTACAGCGATGTACACGCCGTTAACCTGCATCCCGCTTCTGCGACCCAGTATGATGTCCGTGTAAGTATCAAGGACGGCAGCGGTACAGAGGTTGAGGAAACAATGAGCTTCACCGTCACAAAGTGATTTTCTGAGAAATTCCGGTTATCACAGAAAATATCCGGTTACTTCTGAGAAATTGCGGTTATCACAGAAAATATCCGGTTACTTCTGGAAAATTGCGGTTATCACAGAAAATATCCGGTTACTTCTGGAAAATTGCGGTTATCACAGAAAATATCCGGTTACTTCTGAGAAATTGCCGGTTACTTCTGAGAAATTGCGGTTATGGCGGAAAATTGCCGGTTACTTCTGAGAAATTGCGGTTATCACAGAGCTTTGAAGAATATCAGCCGTCATTTTCCCTGACTTCGCACGGCGGGGGAACGGCTGAACGAAGCGTCTGCGGAATATATACACGAAATTATGCCCGACAGTCAGCGGAATGTCTGTACTGTCGGGCTTTCGTGTCCGCTGTATTCTAAAAAATTGCCGGAGAGATTGATAAAATATTGACAAATTTGTGTCGTTTATTGTAAAATATGGGTGTATTTTTTTATTTTCAAGGAGGGACACGGTTTATGGCTAAGACACCGTTTATTACAAAGGAAAAGGCAGAGGAAATTATCAGGAAGTTCCCGACTCCCTTTCATATCTATGATGAGAAGGGTATCCGTGAGAATGCAAGACGTCTGAAACAGGCGTTTGCCTGGAACAAGGGATTCAAGGAATTTTTTGCGGTGAAGGCTACGCCGACCCCTGCCATTTTACAGATTCTCAAGGAAGAGGGCTGTGGTACAGACTGCTCCTCATATGCGGAACTGCTGATGAGTCAG
>CADCQO010000016.1 GCA_902803585.1 uncultured Ruminococcus sp. | reverse complement strand
CGTATTTCTGTCAGAATCAGTTCCCGCACGGCTTTTTCGTCCCCTGAAATGCCGCAGGCGGTGCAGAGCTTTTCCAGCAGTGCATAATCAAGCATTGTCCGCACCTCCTTCTGTAATATAGACAGCTAACAGTTCAGCGATTTTCTCCATATCACTCAGAGAAACCAGTTCGGTGGGGGAGTGCATATTTTTGGCGGGAACAGAAATCATGCCTGTACGGATACCGCCCTTTGTGCAGGCGATTTTGTCGGCATTCGTTCCCGTTGACCCTCCGCAGACTTCATAGTCGCAGTTCATTTTCAGACGCTGTGCAATATGTCTGATTTTGCATGTAACGGCTTCGGACAGTACGGGGGAAATGCCGATGATACCGCCGCAGCCGATTGCACCGCTTTTTTCAGAGGGAACGCCCTTTTGTGCGGCGAATCCTACATCGACAACAATTGCTTCATCTGGTTCCAGCGTAAAGGCGGCGGCTGCCGCACCTGACTCGTTGGTTTCTTCCTGTGCCGAAAACAGCAGCGATACCCGACAGGAAAGCTCCCTGTTTTTCAGTAATCGGGCAGTACGAATCAGCACCGCACAGCCGCTGCGGTTGTCCAGTGCAGAAACAGCAATGCGTCCGTTCAGGAGTTCTGCAAAGGGACTGTACAGAACCGCCTTATCTCCAAGTGCGATACAGTCCCTTACCTTTTCGGCGGAAAATCCTGTGTCGATCCATATGTTATCCCGTGACAGCTCGCCGTCATCACCTAAATGCGGCGGCTTTGTACAGATAACGCCTGTAATGGTTTCCCTGCCGAAAATCTTTACGGTGCTGCTGGGAAGTGTCCGCAGGTCGATTCCGCCCACCGGAGCGGCTTTCAGAAATCCGTTTTCATTGATATAGGTAACGATCAGCCCGATGCGGTCAATATGGGCATCAAGCAGAATGTGCTTTTCGGCGGCAGGGTCGCCCATTGAAGCGATAATATTACCGCTGCTGTCAGCAGTCACATCGGCGGTTCCGTCCAAAAGCTGACGGATAACGGAAAGCATTTCCGCTTCACTGCCTGACACGCCCTGACACCGGCACAGGCTTCTGAGTATTTCTTTCATGATATAGCTCCCTTACAGAGTAAATTTGGTGGTGTGAAGTGTTACTTCCGCATGATAGACAACTTCGCCGTCATCGGATTCTGCGGAGGAATATTCCGATACCTCCGCTTCAAAGGCTTCTGAATTGGCAACCTGATGCATATAGCGGTTGTATCCGCTGTAAGAACCGAAATTGAACTGTACGCCGATATCAACACGGTCGTCCCTGTCGGGGACAAAGCGGCAGGTCACGGTCTGTGTGCGGTAGTTCTGATGAATGGACAGGAATGCGTCCATCATTTTTGACCTGTCAACTGCGCGGAAACGGTTCTTGATATAGGATTGTATTTCCTTGTCTGCTGTTTCAGCTTCATCTTTCGGGTAGGGGTGGTACAGCACCAGTTCACAGCGGAAATCATCGCCTTCAGCTGTCAGCGACAGATTGTCTATGAACAAATTGTATGATTCAAGGCCGATGAACCGCCTGATTATGCCGGAAACCTCAGAAGCACCCAGCGGAAAGGAAAGCTCGATTTTTTTCGCAGTCACTCTTTCCGTACCGTACAGCGACAGGTCATCGTAAAACTGCACATCGGTCAATTCGGAACGAATCTTTGTGATGAGTCCGGCGATTTCCATATCTGTCCGCATTTTGCAGGAAATGTCGGTGAGTTTCTGACCGTGTTTTTTGTCGGGTGCAGGTGACGGCTCTGAGCTTTCTTCCGGTTTGCTTTCAGGCTGACTTTTTTCAATGCTTTCCTCTCTGCTCTCTGTACTGACAGCAGAGGAAGCAGGTGCAGAAGAGGAGGGTGCAGGTGCGGGCTGCTGAGTATTGCCGCAGGCACTGAGTACCGCTGCGGCAAGCGTTGTACATAATACAGCACATAACAGCCTTTTCATCATGGTAGCATCAACACACTTTCGTTTATATTTAGAGGACGGGAAAAAACGGCTCTGTTTTCGGAATATCCGGCCGCCGGAGGTTACATTTCGTTCACAAGACGTTTGAAGTGCAGACCTTTTTCTGCGAAATTCTTATACATATCAAAGCTCGCACTGGCGGGGGACATTGAAACGATATCGCCGCTGACAGCATGACTGCGGGCGGCGCTGACGGCTTCCTCCATACTGTTCACACGGATAATGACGGGGTTTCCTTCACGATAGGAAGGCGCATTTCTGACAGCGGTTTCGATCTTGTCCGCTGTGGCGCCGAAAAGAATCAGCACTTTTACCGTATCCGGAACAATCGCACCCATTTCGTCATAGGAAAGATGCTTGTCATAGCCGCCTGCGATTAAAATGATTTTCCGGTCATATAATGACAATGTGCCCTTGATAGTACGGGTGGGACTGGTGCCGATCGCATCATTGTAGTATTTTACGCCGTCCAGTTCTCTGACAAATTCTGCACGATGTTCCACACCGTTAAAGGTGACGGCAACCTGACGGACGGTGGAGGCATCTGCCAGACCTTCTGTTGCCGCAATCGCCGCCAGATAGTTTTCGATGTTGTGTACACCGGGGATACGAATGTCTGAGGCTTTCATCAGAACGGTTTCTTCACCGTAACGGCTCAGGATAATGTCACCGTTTCCGGAAAGATATGCACCGTTGGCGACCTTCTGCTGACGGGAGAAAAAGGCGGTCTGTCCTCTGGTGAAGGCGGCAAAGGAGCGGGAAATGTCGTTGTCAAGGTTCAGAACCGCTTTTCCGAAGGCATTCTGGTGCAGGACAATATTTTTCTTTGCATCTATATATTCCTGCATATCCTTATGAATGTCAAGATGGTTGGGAGCCAAATTCGTCACAACGGCAATATCCGGACTTTTGCGCATAGAAATGAGCTGGAAGCTGGACAGTTCTACCACGGCGATATCCTCCGGTCTGACTTCTTCGATGATCGGCAGAAGCGGACGGCCGATATTGCCGCCGAGATGTACCGTGTATCCCTGCGCCCTGAGAATTTCGGAAATAATGGTGGTGGTCGTTGTCTTGCCGTCACTTCCTGTTACAGCGATGATTCTGCACGGGCAGAGGTCAAAGAACATTTCCATCTCACTGGTGACCGCTGTACCATTCTCACGGGCGGCGGTCAGTTCGTCTGTGTAATATTTCATGCCCGGTGTACGGAAAATAATGTCGGCTTTCAGGTTCTGGAGATAGTTTTCACCCAGACGCAGTTCTGCACCCGCCTTCTCCGCTAAAACAGCATTTTCCCCCAGTGCCTCTCTTTCTCTCTTGTCACACGCAAGAACTTTCGCCCCGTATCGTCCGAAAAGCTCGATCAGCGGGAGATGGCTTCCCCCGATGCCGCACAGGGCTATTGTTTTGCCTTTCAGACCTTCTAAAAATCGTTTACAAATGTTTTCCATCATCATGCCTTCCCTTCGTTATCAATGAACAATTCAAAGCATATTTGTATACCCTATCATTATATTCCAAAATTCGTCTGAATTCAATGCTGAAAAACAGAAATCGAAAGAACCGTAAAAAATCACAAAAAAGTCGAAATTATGCGCTTTTTTTGGAAGGGATAACAATTGACTTTTTTCTGAAAAAAGAGTATATTTATTACAGTATCTTCAATGAAAGGAATGGTTTTATGAACAACGGTAATTTCGGCGGTTTTAACCCCAATGGCAATGGACAGAATAACCAGTCCGGCTTTATGGGCGGTTATGATCCCAATGCACAGAACAATGGTTATAATCCCAACAATGGCTACAATAACGGTTATCAGGTCAATAACGGCTACAATAACGGTTATCAGGCTAACAATGGTTATAACAACGGTTACAATGCCCCTGCTCCGAACAACGGCTACAATGGTGCTCCTTCCAATGGTTACCCTCCCTATCAGGGCGGTACTTACAGCAATCCCGCTAATAACGGCTATCCTGCTCAGGGAGGAAATTACAGCTCCTATGCACCGCAGGCTCCTGCTCCGCAGGGAGGCACACAGCAGACTTCTGTACAGAATCAGTCACAGGGCTTTGCTTTTCCGATCGGCAGCACAAGCTCGACGGGTGTCATGAGTCTCTCTGATTACAGCAAGAGAATTTTCCTCTGGATGGGCGCAGGTCTTGCACTGACCTTCTTCGTGGCTCTCGGACTGATGCTCTACCTGACCTCCGGCAGTGAGCTGTCCATGTATCAGAAGTTTGTTAAGTTCGTTCCCATGTTCTATATCGGACTCATCGCAGAAGTTGTACTCGCTATCGTGCTCGGTATCTTCGTCAAGAAAATGCCCTATAAAGTAAGTCTGACCATGTTTATTGTCTACTCCATTGTGAGCGGTGTCACGCTTACGCCCCTGTTGGTTGTCTATGATGCAGGTTCAGCGATCTTTGCTTTCGCAGCAGCGGCTGTCCTCTTCATCAGCTTTGCCATTTACGGTATCGTTACGAAGCGTGACCTTCTGAAGCTTGGCCCCATTCTTATGATTGGTCTGATCGTCCTGCTGCTGTTCTCCGTTCTCGGTGTGATTTTCCACATGAGCGGTATGTCTATTCTGGTCAGCATTATCGGTATCATTATTTTTATCGGTTTGACCGCTTATGATACACAGAAAATCAAAGCAAGCTATGCACAGTATGAAAATGACCCCGTAATGCTCAAAAAGGTTTCCGTTAATCTGGCACTTCAGCTTTACCTCGACTTTATCAACCTCTTTATCTACATTCTCCGTCTGATGGGTAAGGCTCGCAGATAAAAAACAGAATCGTCTTTGATATGTCCCCCGAAGCAGTTTTGAACTGTTTTGGGGGTTTCTTTTTGACATTTTCGGAGCTGTTTGGCAGAACTGACGTTATATCGCACTGAGGGTGAGAAAATGACGGTTTATGTATCAGACCGTTCAGAAATAAAGAACTCTGAATCCTGTCACAAAAAGACCCGCCGGTTCACGATGAATCGGCGGGTTTGCTGTTGATATGAGATGGTTATTCAAATTTTCAGACCTGTTTCTTTTACGAAGTTTTCAACAGTCATGTCGGCTCTTTTGGCGGCATCGGCTAACGTGAGAATGTTTTCTTTCACTAACTGAACCAGCAGTTTCAATGTTCCTGTTTTTTCTCCTTCTTTGCGGCCTTCTGCACGGCCCTTTTCAATTCCGTTTTCTTCGCCCTTTTGCAGGATATGGTCGTAAATTTCACACATAGAAACTCCTCCTTTGGTTCTGTTTGTGTGTCACTATCATTATAGCGTGACAGTGGGAAATACGCAATATGCCGAAGCTGAAGAAATTTTGAAAAACCTCTTGACAAAACTGTATATAGTGTATATAGTGTATATATACAGTAAACGCAGATGAAAGGGGGAAATGAGTTGCTGCTTTTTATTGACAGCAAAAGCGGTGTGCCGATTTATGACCAGATATACACACAGATCAGACAGCTTATTGTGAACGGTACTCTGCACGAAGATGAAATGCTGCCGTCTATCCGCAGTCTGGCGAAGGAACTGCGAATCAGTGTTATCACAACAAAGCGGGCATATGAAGAGCTGGAAAAAGATGGCTTTGTTTATACTGTACCCGCCAAAGGCTGCTTTGTGGCACATCAGAATGTGGAACAGATACGGGAGGATATGCTCCGTAAAATTGAGGAACATCTGGCGGAAATTGTCGGTCTGGCAAAAAGCTGCGGGCTGACAAAAGAAGAACTGACAGCGATGCTGACAATGGAAATGGAGGAATCGTAATGAATGGAACCAATGCAATTGAAGTCAGGGGATTGTGTAAAAAATTCAAGGATTTTGAGATAACTGACCTCAATCTGACTGTGCCGAGCGGCTGTGTGGTAGGTCTGGTAGGAGAAAACGGTGCAGGAAAAAGCACAACAATCCGCTTGATTCTTGAATTGATGCACAAGGACAGCGGCACAATTACTGTTCTGGGAAAAGACAGTATGGAAGAGGACAGCTCTGTCAGGGAAAATATCGGCGTTGTTTTTGACGAATCGTATTTTCCGCAGGATCTCACGCCCAGACAAATCGGAAACATCATGAAAAATACCTATCGCCAGTGGAACGATGAGTTGTATGTAAAGTATCTGAGTCAGTTTGAACTGCCGATGAAGAAGATCATCAGAAAATTTTCCCGCGGAATGAAAATGAAGCTCTCCATAGCAGCGGCACTTTCACACAATGCAAAACTGCTTATTCTGGACGAGGCAACGAGCGGACTTGACCCTGTTGTGCGTGACGATATCATTGATATTCTGATGGACTTTACAAAGGACGAGGAACACTCTATTCTGATTTCCTCACATATCGTGAGCGATCTGGAAAAGGTCTGCGATTATATCGCTTTTCTGCATAAGGGAAAGTTAGTGATGTATGAGGAAAAAGACCGCCTGTATGAGGCTTACAGCGTGATACACTGTACAGAGGAACAGCTGAAAGCAATCGACAAAAAGGCGGTTATCGGAAAGAAAATCGGCAGGTTCGGTGCTGAAGCCATCGTTCTGAAGGAAGCTATTCCCGAAGGCATACAAGGCTATCCGATCGACATTGAAAAGCTGTTTATCTTTATGGTGAGGGAGAGTGGCTGAGATGAAAGGTTTGCTGCTGAGGGCATGGTATGCTGCGACAAAACCGCTGACGCTGCTGGTTTTGCTGCTTTTTGGGATAGAAGCAGCCGTCCCGTCATTTACCGTAGACCCGAACGAATCGGAGTGGTTTGAATGCATTATTTTCGGCACGATGACAACCTTGATAGGAAGTTCTGTGTCAGTCGCCTTGTTGGGAGAGGACGAAATGGTACGGTGGCATATTTTTTCTGCCACTACGCCCGCCGCTCGTCATACATACGTTTCGTGTCATTATCTGGTGACGGTGATAACGGCTGCCGTCTTTACGCTGCTGTCATCTCTCGCCTCACTGGTACTTTTGCTGAAAACAACGGGCTTTGACGGCAAACAGTATCTGCTGGCATTAGCGGTTATCAGCGGTATTGTGATGGTCGTGCTGTCACTGCTGCTGCCGGCTGTTTTCCGCTTTGGTGCGAAAACAGGCTTGGTTGTGTTTATCGTCCTGTTTATTGCGGTTGTGGCTCTTTGTGCCGTCCTGACAGTAATGAGCAGTCAGAACGGTGAATGGATGCAGTGGCTGGAAAATACAGATAAAGGCTTTTTAGCACTGGGCATTTTTGCGTGTGCAGGCACGATATTTGCGGTGTCCTGGCTGCTGTCGATAGCAGGTTATAAAAGACGTTCACTGTGAGGGGGAATGCGTAATGAAAGGATTGTTATACAGAACGCGGTGCTTTCTGCTGAAACCGATGATATTTGTAATGCTGATTATTTTTCTGTCCTGCAGCTACGCAATGGCTTTTCTGCATCAAAAAGCAGGTACAGACGATCCGGTTTCTTTGTGGATATCAGCGGCAGCACCATCGCTTTGTGTGATGTGTACCTGTTTTTCGATGTTCAATGAAGATACCGCCAATCATTGGGACAGCTATTGCAGGATCATGCCGGTTTCCGGAAAAGTTTTTGTATCAGCGAAATTTTTGTCTGTGCTGCTGATGAATGTTATCGTGAGCTTTTTGTTTGCAGTGTCCGTAGCTGCTGCAAAGCCGGAATTGTTTCAGGCACCCGATCAGCTGGTATGCGGGGGTATGACGCTTTTCTGTGTGACTCTGATGCTGTATATTGTGCATTTGCCGATGTCTGTAAGGTTCGGCAGGAATGCGGTAAAAATGACAGTCGGGTGCAGCATGGTGATTTTTCTTGTGCTTGGTATGGGTGTTGTTTCGGAAGATACCGCAGGGCAGATCGTGAAGTTCATTGAAGAACACAACAGATATCTGATTGCTTTGGCAGAGTTTCTGATTATCGCCTTACTTTACGCCGTTTCATGGCTGTTGTCCTTTGTGCTTGTACGAAAAAGGGAATTTGTCTGATGGACTATAAAACGAATGGCCAAGAAAAATCAGCTGCGAATCATAAACATTGACAATAAATGACGGGTTTGGTATAATAAAAAGGCAAAAGTGACAGTTACCACAGCAAAACAGGAAGGTGAATGGATGGAACTGACAATCAACAATATTGATAAGCACTTTGGTGAAAAGGAGGTTCTGAGGGACGTTTCTCTGACAGCAAAGAGCGGTTCGGCACTGGGACTTCTGGGACGCAACGGCGCAGGAAAAACAACAACGATCCGTATTGTAATGGGGGTTTTTCTGCCGGACAAAGGAACCGTCTGTGTAGACGGGAAACCGATCGACCGGAGTAAAATCCGCATTGGCTATATGCCGGAGGAAAGAGGGCTTTACCCGAAAAAGCGGATTGATGAACAGCTGATTTATCTTGCTATGCTGCGCGGCATGAACAAAACCGATGCCAGAAACGCCTGCGGAAAGTGGCTGAACCGTATGGGCATGGGGGAGTACCAGCAGAAAAAGCTGGAAACACTCAGCAAGGGCAATCAGCAGAAAATACAGTTAGCGGCTACGCTGATGTGCAATCCTCAGATTGTGATTCTGGACGAGCCGTTTTCCGGTCTTGACCCTGTCAACGCCATGCTGCTCAAGGACGTTATCAAAGAAATGATTGCGGGCGGCGCTGTCGTGCTGTTCTCCAGTCATCAGATGAACTACATCGAGGAATTCTGCGACAGTATAGCGATACTCAACGGCGGTAAAATCGTACTGGAGGGACGGATTGCAGATATCAAGCACAGCTATCCGAGAGATAAAATCGCGGTTGCTTCCGGACAGATCGAACAAATTGCCCCGTTTGTTTTACAGCATATGAGCGGAGAAGTCTTGTCGGCGGAAAAGGACAAAGACAATCAGAATACACTCATGATTCGCCTGCAGTCTTCCGACAGCAAAGCAAAACTGCTGGCGTGTTTGTCAGAGGGCGGCTTTGATGTAGATGCTTTCCGTGTATGCGAGCCTTCGATGAACGATATTTTTGTACAGTATACGGAGGCGGGCATATGAAACATATTTTACAGGTTCTCAAATTTGAATACATGGGCTGTGTAAAAACGAAATCCTTTATCATTTCCACCGCTATTTTTATGGCGCTGATTATCCTTCTGGCGTTCCTGCCGGGCATCATTATGTCAGCACAGGGCGGAAATGACGGCGATGAACATCAGGAAAAGCCCGTGATTGCGGTTGCCGACCATGTTTATGACGGCAATAAGCTGGTAGAAGGCATTTTCGCTAAAAACTATCCCGCATACGAAATACACATTACCGATGAGGATGTCGAGTCCCTGCGGGCAAAGGTTGACAGCCAGACCTATGATTTTGCGGTTGTACTTAACGATGCGCAAAACATCACCTACATTACCAAAAACAATGTGATGTTCAGCACCCATAATGAAAAGCTGCAGCAGACACTGAACGAGATGTACCAGACAATCAGCTTTGAAAAACTGGGCGTGTCAGCGAAGGACAGCATGCAGATTCTGAGCGCACAGATGAAAATAAATACCATTACCACAGGTACTGACGAAACACATAATTATTTTGCTACCTATGCCCTGATGATGCTGCTGTATATGGCAATTATCATGTATGGTCAGATGGTATCGCAGAGTGTGGTATCCGAAAAGAATACCCGTGCAATGGAAATGCTTATTACCTGTGCAAAGCCTTCTCATCTGATGTTCGGTAAGGTGATCGGCTCAGGTCTGGCAGGTCTGACACAGATGGTGCTGATCGTTTCTACCGCTCTGGTATCCCTCAACACCCTGTCGAAAAATTCCCTGCCGCAGAATGTTATGGAATTCCTGCATTTCCCGCTGAGCACCGTCCTGTATGCGCTGCTGTTCTTTATACTGGGCTACTTCATCTATACTTTCCTTCTCGGTGCTTTGTCCTCTATGGCTTCCCGCAGCGAAGACCTCAACACCCTGATTTCTCCCGTTATGATTCTGGTAGTGGCAGCTTTCATGATTGTTGTTATGGCAATCAACAGCGGCAATGTCAACAGCACTATGATGATTGTCTGCTCCTATATTCCTTTTACTGCACCGATGGCGATGTTTGCCCGTGTATCAATGTCAGATGTAGCTGTATGGGAAATTATTCTTTCTGTTGCGGTGCAGATGGCGTCTGTATATCTGTTCGGCAGACTTGCCGCCGCTATTTACCGTATTGGTGTACTGATGTATGGCAATCCCCCCAAGCCGATGCAGATTTTCAAAATGCTCAGAGAGCAGGGGAAAAACTGAAATGGCTGTCTGTCTTTACGATGTTATACATAACGTGAAATCCGACTGACGGCGGAGGGACAGCATTCCTCCGTTTTTCAGAGCGGAAAATACAGAAGCAAAACAAGAAACCGTGACGTTCTGATAAAAGAATGTCACGGTTTTTTTCAGCGGTTCAGCAGGTACACGCCAAAGTTCAGGTATGCCGCAAAGGTCAGCCACAGCAGATAGAATATCTGGAGCAGACCTGCCGTGCGGTTGATTCTGTAAAACAGCACTATCATTACCAGTACCGCTGCCCATAACAGCAGCAGCCATATGAATGCGGCAAGGTACAGCCTGAACCCGAAAAACAGTACACACCACCAGAAATTCATTGTCAGCTGGAGGGCATAAACGAAAATTGCTTTCGGCATATGATGACTGCCGGAGTCATAGATGACCGCCGCACTGTAAGCCATCAGCAGAAAAAGGATACTCCATACAACCGGAAACAACCATGAAGGAGGCGTAAGAAACGGGTGTTCTGCCGCTTCATACTGCGGCATTCCTGCATAGGTCGCAATTCCCCCGCCAATGGCAAATAAAAATGTAAGTGCCAGAGAGTACCAGAATGTTTTCCACTTGAATTTCATGCACCGTCACCACCTTTTCCATTATTGTATGCGGGACGGAAGCAATTTATGTATACAAAACTCCCCTTGCCGGTGAAGGGACAAGGGGAGTGAGATCAGTTGGTTTCTGATGTGGGGAAATTGGAGAAGGGAAAGCCCCATTTGGTGCCGTCATCGAAAACGCCCTGCGCTCTGTAAAGGGAAAAATTTTTCGGATCCTCTCTGTTAGCGATGAAACTGGTGATCAAAAATTGTGCACCGTGTTCTTTCAGCGTTTCGTTCAGCTGGAGTGTATACGACGGCAAAATGGCAGGATTGCTCTGGACATCACTGGACTCGATCAATTCCTTGAGTGTCTGATAGACGATTTCCTTCTGCTGTCTGAAGGAAGCGGAGAAACCACTGACGGAAGGCTTTCAGCTGAGCTGTCATTATTTTGGTCAGAAGCAGCACTTTCGGAGGAAACCGCTGACGGAACGCCGCCGGATACCGCAGACGATACGGGTGAAACCGTCTTTTGTGTGCCGGAAGAACAGGAAGCGGCGGCAGCACAAAGCATTGCACAGAGTGTCAGAATGATGAGCGGCTTTTTTATGGGAATATCTCCTTTTGTAGGGTACTACATCAGATCTGGTCGAGTGCCTGCCTGATATCTTCAAGAATGTCATCAACGTATTCAATGCCGACAGACATACGGATCAGGTTGGGTTTTACGCCGCAGTCCTCCAGCTGCTGGTCGCTGAGCTGACGGTGCGTCGTGCTGGCGGGGTGGAGGGCACAGGTGCGGGCATCTGCTACATGAATCACCAGCTTTGTCAGTTTGAGAGCGTCCATAAACTGCATTGCCTTTTCACGTCCGCCCTTGACACCAAAGGAGATAACGCCGCAGCAGCCGTTGGGCATATATTTCTTGCAGCGCTCGTAATATTTGCTGCTTTCCAGTGCCGGATAGTTGACCCATTCGATTTTATCGTTCTGCTCCAGAAATTTTGCAACCGTCAGGGCGTTGGAACAATGACGCTCCATTCTCAGGAACAGTGTTTCCAGACCGAGATTCAGCAGGAAAGCGTTCTGGGGGCTTTGCTGGGGGCCGTAGTCACGCATCATATGGGTAACGCATTTTGTGATATAGGCGGCCTTGCCGAACTTTTCAGCATAGACAACGCCGTGATAGGACTCATCAGGTTCTGTAAAGGCGGGATATTTGCCGTTTGTCCAGTCAAAGTTGCCGCTGTCCACGATAACGCCGCCCAGTGCTACTGCATGACCGTCCATATACTTGGAAGTAGAATGCACAACGATATCAGCACCCCATTCAAACGGGCGGAACAATACGGGTGTGGGGAAAGTGTTGTCGACAATCAGCGGTACGCCGTGTGCATGGGCGAGCTTTGCATACAGCTCAACATCTGCTACATCGAGGGAGGGGTTGGAAACGCTTTCTACGAATACCGCTCTTGTGTTGTCCTGAAAAGCGGCGCTGATCTGTTCTTCTGTGGCGTCAGGCGTTACAAAGGTGAAGTCGATGCCCAGTTCACGCATAGACTTGTTGAACAGGTTGAAAGTACCGCCGTAGATAGCACTTGCACAGACAACATGATCGCCTGCATGACAGATGTTTGTGATGGAAAGCATGGAAGCCGACTGGCCCGAAGCTGTCAGCATTGCGCCGACACCGCCCTCAAGAGCGGCAATCTTTGCGGCAACGGCACTCAGAGTGGGGTTTGCCAGTCTGGTGTAGAAAAAGCCGTCCTCTTCAAGATCAAAGAGCTTGCCGAGCGTAGCGGCGGAATCATACTTGAAAGTCGTGCTTTGTACGATCGGAATGACTCTTGATTCACTGTTTTTCGGGTCATAACCTGCCTGTACGCATTTGGTGTTGATATGGTACGCCATTTTTTCATTTCTCCTTCAAACTGTTGTAAATTTCGATAATATCAGCCGATACTTCACCGACAGACCTTGAAGCGTCAACTATGCGGATATTTTCCCTGCCCTCAAGCATTCTGAAAACCTCCAGAAAACGTTCACGCACTTTTTTCTGCGTCTGGCTGTTCTCGTAAATTTCCCGTTCCGTCCTGCTTTCCGCAAGGCGCTGTTCACCCACATCAGGGGAAACGTCCAGAAAAATACAGACATCGGGTTTCAGGATTTCCCGACAGCTGAGGTTCATGTCCATGACCCATTGAAGGTCGGCATCAATTCCCTGATAGGCAAAGGACGAGTAATAATAGCGGTCACACACTACATCATACCCTTTTTCAAGATACTGCTGTATGCCGTTATGTTCGTTGACGTTATGAAAGATTCTGTCCAGCAGAAACAGTGCAGATAATTCGTAAGCGTCCCTTTTGACGAAACCGCCGAGAGCATCACGCAACAGACCGCCTGTGACGGAAATCGTCGGTTCTGCGGTCTGGCAGACTTTTCTTCCCTGCTGACGGAGTGCTTCAGCCAGACGGCTGACCTGTGTTCCTTTGCCGGAACCGTCCAGCCCTTCCAGTACGATAAATTTTCCTTTTTTCTGTTTGCTGTCCATTTCTTTTTCACCTGCCCTTCGCATCTTTCCCATTATACTCCCCTTTGCCGTATAAATCAAGAATTTTTAGCCCTCCGCAAACAGGACAGCACACCGTATTCTGTATTCATAACGAAACCGGACAGCGATTTTCCGCTTTTCTTCTAATGAAAGCCTGAAAACAATTTTCCTATTTCCGCTGTTCTGATGCTAATGATTAACGAATTTCGACATATGGTTTGTGGTAAAATGGCGTTTGTGCGGAAGGAAGGGGGCATTTTTGCGTCACAATAGGAGGGGTGCTGTGAAAAAAGTATCAATGTGATAAACAGGAGGAAAAGAAGTGGACACAACACGCTGTTTTCCTATAAAAAACCATAATTTACAGTGTTTGGAAAGTGTCTTTGAAAAAATTTTTGCATTTTTAATAAAAAGACGCATAAAAAGACTTGAAATTTATCCAAAATTAAGATATTATATAGATATATAAATAGAAGTCATGCAAAAAGGAGTGTTATATATGCAGATAGGTCCTGACAATACCGGACGTTCGGAATTGGAGCTGTTTCATAGCGGAGAAAATTATCATGCCTACCGTTTTATGGGCGTACACAAGATGAACATTAACGGACAAGACGGTCTGATGTTCCGTACATGGGCACCGAATGCACGATCTGTTTCTGTTGTCGGCAATTTCAACGACTGGGATCGTACAAGAAACTGGATGCACCGCATTTCTGACGGCGGTGTATGGGAATGTTTTATCGGTGATCTGACTGAATCATACACGATCTATAAGTATAGTATCGAAACGTATGACGGTTCCTGTGTCATGAAATCCGACCCGTATGCACACCACTTTGAAACACGTCCCAATACTGCGTCTGAGTATGTCGATATTGACGGCTATGAATGGCACGATCAGGATTGGCAGCAGTACAAGAAGGAACACGAATCCTACAGCAGCCCGATGAATATCTACGAACTGCACGCAGGTTCATGGAGAAAGTATAAAGACGGAAATTACTTTTCATACGGTAAGCTGGCGGACGAGCTGATTCCCTATGTCAAGGAAATGGGCTATACGCATATTGAGCTGATGCCGCTGACGGAGTATCCGTTCGATGCTTCGTGGGGCTATCAGGTAACAGGCTATTATGCTGTTACGTCCCGCTACGGCAGTCCTTTCGATTTCATGAACTTCGTAGACAGATGTCATCAGGCAGGTATTTATGTCATTATGGACTGGGTTCCCGCTCATTTTCCAAGAGATGCTCACGGTCTGGCTCGGTTTGACGGTACTTGCTGCTATGAATACGCTGATCCCAGCAAGGGCGAGCATAAAGACTGGGGTACGCTGGTGTTTGACTACGGCAGAAACGAAGTCGTCAGCTTCCTCATTTCGAGCGCTATGTTCTGGCTGGATTATTTCCATATTGACGGTATCCGTGTAGATGCGGTGGCATCTATGCTCTAT
>CADCQO010000015.1 GCA_902803585.1 uncultured Ruminococcus sp. | reverse complement strand
GTTTATGGTATAGGAGGAAGAAGGGATATGGGAGTCTGGGAAATGCTGCTGTTAGCGGCGGTACTGAGCATAGATGCGCTGAATATTGGTGTAATCTGTGGTTTTGGAGGAATCAGGATACCATTCAGTTCCCGTTTGTTGATGCTGCTGGTGACAACAGTCAGTACGGCGGCTGCGGTAGGGGTCGGCTGTCTGCTGAAAGGAACGCTGTCCGCTGATATCGGTGAGCTGATCGGTACGCTGATGCTTTCCGGTCTGGGGCTTTACATGACAGCAGGGGCGATAAGGGGAATCATCAGAGGCGGAAAGTGTACAGACAGTAAAGTGAAGGACAAGGACACGGGGCTTCTGCGGGAGTCAATGGGCATTTTAGGAGAACCGGAGCGCTGTGATACGGATTGTTCAAAACGGATAGAAGGGCGGGAGGCTGCCGTTATCGGCTTCGCTCTTTCAGGAGATTCTGTCGCCTGCGGATTAAGTGTGGGAGTCGGTTCAGGGTGGAGTGTCCTGCTGATTCCGCCTTTGTGCGGGCTGTTTCAGATGCTTTTTTTGTGGTGCGGCGGTATGGCTGCTGTCAGACTGCGTACAATAGGACATTTCCGTCACGAGTGGATCGGGGCGGCGGCGGGCATACTGCTCATCGTGATGGCGGTTGTACGGTATTTCTGCTAAAAATTATACTATTTGTAGAATTTCTTGCATCGTATAATACAAAAAGTCGAAAATTTCCTGTTCGGGTAAAAGCAGACAAATTCAAGGTTATTTCAATGAATTTTAAAATTTTTGCACAAAATAAGCTGTGAAATGCTGTGTAATAAAATGAAATTGGGGTAAAAATATACTTTGTGTATTTTGACAGAACAAGTTACAAACTGACATTTTTAGTTCTTTGAAAGAATATTAACAGAAGGATATTCATAATTCGGAAATAAATTTAAGATTTCGGTAAAAAATCATTCGTCATATTATACAAATAAAAAGTGTGTGATATAACCAAAAATAATTGTTGAAATTATAAAAGATGACAAAATCCAGAAAATACCAAGAAAAATTCAACAAAAGTAATTGTTAGTATTTATGAATCATGATAAAAATGACAATATCCCGTTGAAATTGCGCCGTTCATGTGCTATCATTATAACAGCGGCGGAGTCTGCGGGATATTTTGTGGTGTCTGAAACACAATTTGATCCGCAATGTCACGCCTTCCGGCACGGGATTGCGTGCAAAAAACAATATTTTACAGAAAGAGGGTCATTATTATGGCAAGTAAAACAAAAAGAATCGTTGCGTTAGTATTGACTGCAATGATGGCAACCACAGCTTTTGCTGGCTGCGGCGGCGGCGATGACGAAGAGGATGTAAAGCCCGTTGTCGTATCTTCCGGCTCCAAGGACGAAAAAGTAGACCTCACCAATCCTGAAACTATCAAGTTTATCAAGGATACAATGGCAGAAGAGGCAGCTAAGACCGGTAACAAGATCGAACTCAAGATGTGGTCTTCAGGTGAGGACAAGGATTTTGAGAAAACTCTGGTAGACGAATTCAAGACAATGTTCGGCGACAGCAGATACACTATCGCTGTTAAATCTCTCGTAAAGGGCGAGTCCGAAGCAGGCGGCGCTATCAAAGAGGCTCCGAAGAAGGGCGCAGATGTATTCAGCTTCGCAGATGACCAGCTTTCTGACCTTCTGAAGGCGGGCGCTATCGCTCAGGTAGCTCCTTACTATGCAAACAATGTCAAGGCTGAAAACAGTTCAGACGCTATTACCGTAAGTACAAACAACAACAGCCTGTATGCTTTCCCGAAGAGCTCCGATAACGGCTACTTCATGTACTACGATAAGAGAGTATTCAGTGAAGACGATGTCAAGAGCATGGACGCTATGATCAAGAAGGCAGCTGCTGCTAAAAAGAGCGTATACTACAACATGACAAATGCTTGGTATGAAACAGGCTTCTTCTTTGCAGCCGGCTGTACGATCGAGTATAAGGACGGCAAGCAGACCGCTACTCTGGGTACACCTGAGGGTCTGAATGCAGCAAAGGCAATGTGCCATATCGCAGAGAGCGAAGGCAACGGCTTTGTAGGTTCTCCCGGACAGATCGGTGATAACGGCTATGTAGCACAGGGCTTTGACGAAGGTTCTCTGGCAGCAGCAGTTATCGGTACATGGATGGGTCCGCAGATCAAGAAGTCTCTGGGTGCTGACAATGTAGGCGCTGCAAAGCTCCCCACCGTTCTGATGGACGGCAAAGAAGTACAGCTCCATTCCTTCGGCGGTTACAAACTTATCGGTGTTAACGTATTCTCTGAGTATCCCTTCAGTGCACAGACACTGGCTTACTTCCTCGGCAGAGAAGAGAGTCAGGTTAAGAGATACAAGGAAAGAGGTCTGATCCCCACCAATACAAAGGCTGCTGAGAACGATGAGATCAAGAGCGATCCTGCTTTCAAGGCAATCGAGGATCAGAGACAGTATTCTCATCCGCAGGGCAGTTCCGTAGGCGGCGAGTACTGGGGTTCAGGCGTTGGCTCTATCGGCAGCGATATCGTAACAGCAAAGGGCGGTATCAGTGACGCAGATCTTCAGACAAAGCTCAAGAGCGTTCAGGACAATATGCACACCTGATGAATTGCCGAGGTGATGCGGGATAAAATGCCCGTCAACCCGACTTGCATACATAAACGGTCGGAGTTGCTCCGATCGTTTATGTTTCCCTGAAGTACAAAAATGTAGACAAAAAGGAGTTGTATATGGATGGATTATCTTGACTATGTCCAGATGACCAAAGGACAGCGCTTTATCTACAACATAAAATCTTTCTTCACAGGTATTCCTGGTGCCATTGTGGGTTTCTTCAAGGCTATCGGATACTTCATCAAGAAGTTTTTCCTTGGTATTGGTAATTTCTTCAAGAACTTCGGTTCTCGTTTTGCCAAGGGTGATGCAGGTACAAAGCTGTCTTATATTATCATGGGTTCCGGCAGTATGATGCACGGACAGATCATGAAGGGATTGATTTTCCTTGCTACAGAAGTGGCTTACATATGCTTCATGATTTTCTTTGGCGCAAAGTATATCTCTAAGATCTATACCAGCAAAATGGTACTCCTCGATTC
>CADCQO010000014.1 GCA_902803585.1 uncultured Ruminococcus sp. | reverse complement strand
TCTATGTTTTGCAGGGCAGGACGAATTTCCTTGCATCCTTCATCAACAGTATTCATCAGGGTGAAGAAGAAACAATTCTTATATTTGTTCTGGGCGTGTCAGCGGTTTCTGTTCTGGTGACAGCGGCAAACTGTATTGCTTCTTCCGCCATCACAAGAGAGGGAAGCCATGTTGCCTTTATGAAATACATTCCCCTCTCCTATATGGCACAAATCAACATCAAAGCATTTATCAGTATCCTTATCAGCGGTCTGGGCATGGTGATTTATGTCATCGCCGCCGCACTGTACCTTAATATGAGTATCAAGCTGATTCTTTTCTGCTGTGTCATCAGCCTTTTATCCGTCATTTTCACAACCTATTTCGGCATCTTCATGGACTCCATCAACCCCAAACTGGTCTGGGACAGTGAACTGAACGCCCTGCGGGGCAACTACAACATCTTTTTCAACATGGCAGCGGCAATGCTTCTGGAGGCTTTCACCTGCACCGCCGTTTATCTTGCCTTTAAATTCACGCCTGTCGGTTCTCTGCTCCTTCTTGTGATTCTCCTGATGTTCCTGATGGTTCTGTCAGCAGTAAGCTACCTGCTCTGTGCTGTCAAAGCTGTCCGCAACATTGACAGAATCAGCTGCTGAAACAACAGCCCCTGCCGTTTTCATCAGACGGCGGGGGCTTTTTGCAGCCGGACAAAACTTTTCTGTCTTTCCGTATATCCGGCGCATGGGCGGGTATAATAATTTCAGCGGGCTGACAGATACCCGCCGTCCGCTAACAATAGGAGGAATTTTGTATGACAAGTAAGGAATTGCTTTATGTAGAAGACGCACTGGGCCATGAACAGTATTTTCAGACACAATGCTGTGAAACAATCAACAAACTGCAGGACCCTGAACTGAGAAGCTTTGTACAGCAGCTTCAGCAGGCACACCAGACATTATTCCAGAACTTTTACGGTTTACTGTAAGGAGGAATCACGATGGATGACAGAAATCTGATGGAAAATATCCTTCTTTTGGAAAAAGGCGTTTGTGACCTTATGATGCACGGCGCGATCGAATCCTCCTGTCCTGATGTACAGCAGGCGTTTTCAGGTGCGCTCAATTCTTCGCTGAATATGCAGTCGCAGATTCACGGCCGTATGCAGGCAAAAGGCTGGTATACCCCTGATAATGCTGACCAGCAGAAAATGAACGCTGTCAAGATGAAATACAGCGCAAAAGGCTGACACGAATCCTCCCTTTCGCCTTCAGAAAGTATCTGATAAACAAAAAGACCGGATCTTCTCCCTGTTTTGCGGGGGGAAAGATCCGGTTTGTCATTTTACACGGAAATCAGACGATAATGTCACCGTCTACATTGCCGGCAATGCAAGCCGCATTGGCTTCATCTGTATCAATGTGCATAGCGGGCGCAAACTTGGGGCTGACTCTGATAACAACATCACCGAAAACGAGCTTTCTGCCTTCGCCGCCGACAGCCACGCTGACAACCTGCTTATCCTTCAGACCATATTCTTCAGCGGTCTTGGGGTCAAAGTGAATGTGTCTTTTGGCAACGATAACGCCGTGATCGATCTCTACTTCACCCTTGGGGCCTACGATCTTGCAGCCGGGTGTGCCGGCCAGATCGCCGGACTCTCTGACGGGGGGAACGATACCGAGTTTACGGGCATCGGTGAAAGACAGCTCTACCTGACATTCGGGTCTTTCGGGGCCGAGAATGGAACAGGCAAGCTCACCCTTGGGGCCTACAACGGTCACCTTCTCATAGCAAAGGAACTGACCGGGCTGAGAAAGGTCTTTTTTGTTGGTGAGAGAAGCACCCTCTCCGAACAGTGTTGCAAGTGCCTCTTCGGTGACATGAACATGACGTGCAGATGTTTCAACAAGAATTTTCATAGTCTGATATCTCCCTTTAAAAAAATTCACAGCAAGATGCTTTATGCCTTTATTCTACAACTATTTTCCGGAAAAGTAAAGTATTCATTTTCCATTTTCCGCTGTCAATTTGAATTTGTGTAAGTGTGTGTGCAGATTTCCTTTATTTTGTTCTGGAGTGTAAGGAAATCGGCAAAAGCGGCAGGTTTGTTGTTGGGGTTGCGCAGGAGTGCCGCAGGGTGGAGAATCGGCATCATCAGTATACCGCCCTTTTCAAAGAACTGACCGTGTTCCTTTGTGATTTTGATATCGGGCTTGATGATTTTTGCCGCCGCAATCCTTCCCAGACAGACAACGATTTTCGGGCGGAGAATCGCAAACTGTTTTCTCAGCCAGCCGATGCACTGTTCCTGTTCTTCGGGGAGCGGGTCACGGTTCTGGGGCGGACGGCATTTGACAATGTTGGCGATGTAGATATTCTTGTGTCTGTCAAGGTCAACCGCCGCCAGCATTTTGTCGAGAAGCTGTCCCCCTCTTCCTACAAACGGCTCACCCTGCAGATCCTCGTTTTCTCCCGGCCCTTCACCAATGAACATGACCTCTGCATCGTCCACGCCCACACCAAAGACAACATTGTGTCTGGTCTTGCACAAACCGCATTTCTCACAGCTCAGACATTCCGTTCTGAGTCTGGCAAATTCCTCGTTCTTATCTGACATATCTGATTCCGTTACTGAAAACTTATAAAAAGTTATAAAAACAACTTTTATGTTCCATTCCTTGTTCCTCGTGT
>CADCQO010000013.1 GCA_902803585.1 uncultured Ruminococcus sp. | reverse complement strand
GAGGATGGGATTCGAACCCATGTGACGTTTCCGTCAAACGGTTTTCAAGACCGCCTCGTTATGACCGCTTCGATACCTCTCCGAATCAGCCAAGGAAGCGGAATCTCACTTCCTGCGACTCGTATATAATACCATATCCTGATAACCTTGTCAAGGGTTTTTTGAAAAAAATAATAAAAAACTTGTCGTCAGTAACCAAAAAGACGGTTTTTGATGGAATATATCATGAATGGTCTTTTGTGTGTATCTGCCTGTATCCTATTACAGTTCTATATAACTCAGCGGGTCACTATCCGGAAAATGCTCGTTTTTGTAATTCATAATGTACACCTGTATCTGCATATCGCCGCCGTTCTGGGTATTTGTCACAGCCATTTTCAGCAGGAGCGTGATATTGCCGTCTGTGACAAATTCCCCGCATTCAAAAAGCCCTTTTACAGTGTCGTAGTCATTGACCCTGATAAAGTATTTCATGACCTCCGCAGTATTGTCGGCGATGTATTTTTTCGCTTCCGGATGCTGATATTTCAGAAAAAGCTGTGCCAGTACAATGTATTTTTCTTGTCTGTTTTTTGCCAGACTTTTATGAAAATCCATTGTTTCTATCAGCGTAAGGATAATATCCACAGAAATTTTGCCAAACCGCTTATATTTGCTCAGACCTTCAATGGTATATATTCCTGATGTCACACGTTCTGCTTTCTGACATTGATAAAATACATAAGGCTCTGCGTACCGGTTCATTTTATTTCCCACGCCTTCCCTCTTTACGTTTTTAGGAAGATAAATGCTTGTCAGATTACTGCAGTCGTAAAATGCCCTGTCGCCTATGCTCATGACACCTTCCGGAATCACAAGATCTGTCAGACTGCGGCAGCCGTGAAATGCTTGTTCTCCTATTTTTGTAACACCTTCCGGAATGGTCAGTTCTGCATCTGAACCCAAATAATCGCATACGGTACCGCCGACAATCACAAAACCTCTTTCATCTGCAAGACCTTTGCAGCCCTTAAACGCATTCGCCTTTATGCTCACATTTTCAGGAATTGCAAGGCTTGTCAGGCTGCTGCATTCGCCAAACGCCCTGTTCCCGATGCTTGTAACCCCCTCCGGAATCACGATGCCTGTCAGACTTTCACAGCCGAAAAAAGCCTCTGATTCTATGACCGCAGTGCTTTCCGGAAGGGTAATATGTGTCAGGCTCATACAGCGGCAGAATGCCCTCTTTCCTATGCGTGTGACACCTTCCGGAACCGCGATGCTTGTCAGGCTCTGAACTCGCCAGAAGGCCCTGTCTCCTATGCTCGTGATACCTGCCGGAATGGCAGGCTCTGTATCTGAACCGAAATAATCACATACAGTTCTGCCGACAATCACAAAACCTTTTTCATCTGAAAGACCCCTGCAGCCCTTGAAAACACTCTCTTCTATGTTTACATTTTCAGGAATCACAAGGTTTGTCAGGCTTTCATTGTAACTAAATGCCCCGTGTCCTATGCTTGTGACACTTGCAGGAATCATGATGCTTTTCATGCTGCGGCAATTCATGAACGCTTCGTCTTTTATGCTGGTGACACCTTGATGAATTATCACGCTTGTCAGACAATCACATTCCGCAAACGCCTGATATCCTATGCTCATGACACTTGACGGAATGGTAATATCTTTCAGGCTGTAACATTTATAAAATGCCCCGTCCCCTATTCTCATGACACTCGCTGGAATAGTAACGCTTGCCAGATTGCTGCATTGAGCAAACGCTCCGTCTCCTATTTTCGTGACACCTTCCGGAATGGTAACGCTTTTCACCCTCTTGCAGATGGCAAATGCTCCTTCTGCTATGCACCTGACACCCTCCGGTATGATAATTTCTGTTTCTTCATTTGGATTATACTTTTTCAGTATCCCCGTTTCTATTTCAAACTGCATTCTATCTTCGTTGCTGCAAACTTATAAAAAGCGGTAAAACAACTTTTATGTTTCATTCCCTGTTTCTCGTGTCCATTTTCGACAATCCATCTGCTCATGTTTGATGTGACACTCCAAAGACGCAAATTTCCCGCTAACGTATGACGGCACTTGTTTGAGCGATGCCATTCATATGCAGCATCTCATCAGACTGACACTTGCGTGACGAATATTTGTCAGCCTTCGGGTCATCTTCAAAAGCTGTTTTTCACTTTTCATAATATTGTATGTTTTACAGTAACATACTCCTTTCTTGTTTTTGCAGTATTTTCTGCTGATTCTGCACTGTTTCTTTCTCAGTTTCCGGACAGTCTGCATCCGGTTGATATTTTTGTACTCTTGTGCATGTGAACAAACCGCAAGCCTGATATGGCTGAATCTTTGCTTATTGGATTTTCGGCTTGCTGTCAGCTGTTCCTTTCCTTAATGCTGCTTACAGTTCGATACCGCTCAGCGGGTCACTGGCCGGAAAATGCTTGTTTTTGTAATTCATGATATACACCTGTATCTGCATATCGCCGCCGTTCTGAGTGTTTTCCACAGCAGCATCAAACAAGTCCATGATATTATCCTTTGTAACAAAACCGCCTGATTCAAATAAATTTTTCACAGTATTGTAATCATTATCACGAATAAAGCAGGTAATCGCATCGACAGCATGACGTTTGATCTGTTTCTGTGCGTCGGATCGCTGATACTTGAGAAACAGCTGTGCTGCTACAATATAAATTTCTTTCCAGTCACTGCTTGTTTCTCCGCAAACGCTGTCATAATCCATGTTCTTCAGCAATAGAATGATGTTTTCCACAAGAGCGTAATGGGACATCAGGTGATATTGACTCAGTCTGTCGACGGTATATGACCCCAGTGTCACGCTTTCAACATTTTTGCATTGACCGAACGGTTGAAATCCCAGCTCCACAGTACTGTTCAAAATTGTAATGCTTTTGAGGCTTGTGCAGCTCTGAAACGCCCAATCGTCAATACTGGTTACACTCTCGGGAATTTCTATGCTGAGCAGGCTTTCACATTCGAAGAATGTATATCTTTTGATGATTTTTATGCTGTCAGGAATTTCTACATGAATCAGGTTATAGCACTGATAAAATGCGGTTTCCTCTATATTCTTTGTGGTGTCAGGAATTTTGATGCTTGTCACACGGTCGTGTGCACAGAATGCTTCCTGCGATATTGTTTCTGTCTGCGGTGGAAGAATGATTTCTTTAGCGTTTCCTGTATAATCATACAAAACATTTTTGATGATGACAAATCCGTTTTCGTCTGCCAGAGCTTCACACCCCTTGAACGTACTGTCTCCTATATGCGTCACGCTGTCGGGAATGACTATATTTTTCAGCCTCGTGCAGTAGTAAAACGCACGATCTTCTATTACTTCTGTATTTTTCGGAAGTACAACCTCCCGCAGGTTCTCACAGTTCAAGAAAGCATCGCTTCCTATGTATTCTACGCTTTCGGGAATGGTGACGCTTTGCAGACTCTCGCAGTTACGAAACATCTGTTTTTCGATACCCTCCACGCCATCTGGAATGATAACGCTTTTCAGACTCCTGCACCTGCTGAACGCACCGTATTTTATTGTTTTGATACATTCAGGAAGAACAATGCTTTCCAGCTCTTCACATTTGTCAAAAGCGTTTTCTCCTATCAGCTCAATATTCTTCGACATTTTCAGGCTCTTCAGCCTTGTACAGCCTGAAAACGCCATTTGCCCTATCTTCGTCACGCTGTCAGGAATAGTAAATTCCCTCAGTGCCTGACAATCATAGAACATTTGATATGCTATCTCTGTTACACTCTCCGGAATAGTCAAATGTTCCAGACACACGCAGCCGCTAAAGCTTTTGCTTCCTATGCTTGTTACGCTGTCCGGTATGGTCAGTTCTTTCAATGATACACAGTCGAAAAATGTTTCATATCCAAGCTTTCTCACACCATTGGGAATACGGAGATTTTCTACAGCCCTGCACCCGTAAAAAGCTCTTAGCCCTATATCTGTCACACTGTCCGGTATGACAAGATTCTTCAAAACAGCACAGTCATGAAATGCGCTCTCTTCTATTTCGGCCAGACCATCAGGCAAAGTAAGTTCGGTCAGAGATTTGCACGATTGAAACGCATTGCTTCCGATTCTTTCTATACTTTTGGGAAGATACACGCTGGTCAGGCTTTCACAGTATTTGAAAGAAGCGTTTTCTATGTCCGTCAGCCCTTCGGGGAGAACGATCTCTTTCAGCTGCCGGCAGAAACGGAACGCACCTTTTCCTATGTACGTCACACTTTCCGGAATTTTTATTTCCGTCAGCTCGTTGCACCAACCAAACGCACGGTATTCGATACTGGTCAGACTTTCCGGCAGAACAATGCTTCTTAGCTTTTTACACATACAAAATGCCAGTTCTCCTATTTCTTTCACACCTTCCGGAATAACGACTGCCGTCAGCTTCCTGCACCCCAAAAACATATAATACGCTATGCTTGTTAAGTTTTTCGGGAGAACAATACTCGTCAGACTTTCACAGAGGTAGAATGCGCCTTTTCCTATCCTTGTCACATTTTCCGGAAGCGTGATATTTTCCAGATTCGTACATTGGCAAAATGACCATGCTTCTATTCTGTCGGCACATTCCGGCACAACAACGCTTTTCAGACTCCTGCAATCATAAAATGCCCCTGTTCCTATCCTTGTCACATTTTCAGGAATCGTAATATCTTCCAGACTTTTGCAGCCGTAAAATGTCCAGTTCTTTATCTCAGTGATGCACTCCGGAAGGATAACCTCTGTCAGGTTCTCACAGTCATAAAACGCCCTGCATCCGATCTCTGTAACGCTATCCGGCAATATAACGCTATTCAGGTATTTGCAGTTTTTAAATGCCTCATCTTCTATTCTTGTCACACCATCCGGAACGATGATGTCTCTGTCTGTGTCAAACCACCCATACGGCATATCTCTATTGTTTAAATAGCTATACAGGATATTTTTCACGATCACGAAACCGTCCGTATCAGCAAGTCCGATGCATCCATAAAACGCCTTTTCCTGTACATCAACTGCACCTTTGGGGAGAGTAATTTTTTTCAGATTCACACAGCAGTAAAACGCCGCATACCCTATCCTGACGATATTTCCACGAATAACAACTTTTTTCAGGTTTTTGCAGTTGACGAAAGTACAGTCCTCTATACTTGTGACGCTTTGGGGAATGATAACATATTTCAGACTGGTACAGTCCCTGAAAGCACCGCACTCTATTTTCTGAAGGCTTTGGGGGAGAATAATCTTTTTCAGCTGCCGGCAGTCACAGAACGCTTCTTCACCTATACTCGTCACACCATTGGGAACCACAACCCTTGTTATCGTTCTGCAATCACAAAACGCCTGTTCTGCTATGGCGGTTACTCCGTCAGGAATAACAACCTTTGTAATATTTTCTTCTTCCCGATACTGCTCCAATATACCGTCTTTGATGATAAAGCCCATAATATGCCTCCTGTCAGCTCTGCTGATTTTGCCTGCCGCACAACGTCTGCAAAAAATCCGCTGTTTGTCCATCATGATAGCAAAATGTAGAGTTGTTGTCAATGATTTTTTGTGAAATCCTCAAGGGGAAAGTTTCATGAAATTCCGAAAAGAAAAGCCGTGTGTTTCTCCGGAAAAATTTTATTTTCTGCGATGCCGTTTGCTCCCTTCTGAAAGAAATTGTGAGATCAAAACAAACCGTGTACCCCGCCGGAAACAGCAGATACACGGTCTGTAAAGGTTTATTCTGTTCTGGATATCATCATCTCAGGAAATCTGAACATGAATGTCTGCCTGCGGCTTATGATTTTCTTCTTACAAGAGCAATAATCAGCCAGACAGCAGCAATCAGGATCAGGATTCCTCCGCCTAAAAACAGCCACCACCATTTTCCAAAGAAAGAGCCGACATAGATTTTTTCGGTCAATACCTTCTCATTGCCTGCTTTATCCTTCAGGGTGACTGACAGCTTATGTTCACCCTCCTTCTGAATCGTGATATTGATAGAATTGGTTTCTTTTGAATAACTGACTTCGGAATTCAGCTGCAGCGATTCGCCATTATCTGTGAATTCACAATTATCAAAGTCGATATCCCGATCAATACCCTCAAGCTGGATTTCCATAGGAACGGGATTATAACAGCCGTCATACCACTGGAAGTTGCGGAAGCGTGATTCAAACTCTCCCTTTGGCTTAACGTTATCAACGGTGAAGGACAGCAGCGTACACTCCTTGCCATCTTTGGGAACCAGATTCCAGATGGTTTCTACATTTTTGCCGTTTGTACTCTCTGCGTTCTCATCGGTAGGATCAATTACGTTAATCAGGTTTCTGGCAATCTGAATGGTACGGCAGGAGAAATCATCATCAATGATGCTTTGTTTGCTGACTGTTACATCTTTGTTTTCTGGTGTATCATTCTCTGAGGTATCATATATCGACAGGGTTTGATCACTGCCGCCCAGCTTTACCTGAAGAGTAAACGCTGCGTCCTTCCAGCTGTACACCACAATGTCTATACCGGTGAATGATTCCTTTTTGATTTGTCTGCCGTCATAGGCATAATAACCTGTTTTGCTTTCGCTGCTGGAATTTGGAATATAGGCAATAAAGCTGTTCTTCATAACAACGTATGCTTTCGTCAGCGCTTCGCTTTCATTTCCGGCTTTATCCGTTGCTGTCAGCGTAAAGGTATATACACCCTGCAAAGGTTCTTTGCCTGCTTCGTTCTGCATGAGTACATAATTGCCTGATTCATTCGGCATGAGGAAGTATTCATACGGGTTGACGGAAATTTCCGTTCCGCCGCCTTCAGACACTGACACGTTCACGTCCTCGTTGTCAAAAGCCACCTTTTTCAGCACAACGTCTTTCTGACATTCATCAAAGACGTAGTAGTTTACTTCTCCGCTGACAGAAGCTATGTTCTTATCTTCAAAAACAATCGGTTCTGCTTTGGTTTCTGCCTCTGAAGAAGACAGAACAACCGTTGAAGATGCTGCAGCTGCCTTCGGAGCATTTTTATCGATCTCAAAAGTACCGGAAGTCTGCTCTGTCAACTGGAAACCTGCTCTGTCATGACCGTTGATGGATACCTGATAAACACCATCTTCTTCAAAGGTAAGAGTCATGACGTGCTGGTCACCGTTCGTCTGCCATTCGCTGCCGTTATGTATCACTGAGTCATGATCCTTTGTTACAGCAACATTGGTATTTCCGGCGTCAAAGTTGTGTTCCGTTACCTCCAGAACCATTGTCTGCGGCTCGTTGTACGGCTTTTCAGCATTTTGGGCAAAATCGCCGAACCCGCCGAATGCCGGCGGCGTACTATCTACATAGAACTTGTCGTGATTTTGTCCTTCATAGTTGACCTTTGCTGTATTGCCCGCCTGATCTTCACCTGCAACAGAAAAATCTGAATAATCTCCTTCTTTCAAAGAGATTGTTTTTGTGTGAATATCGGAAGAATTGTTCTGCAATGCAGCATCAGCAAGAGAAAACGTCGGCGTGTTATTGTTCATGCGGTAAGAACCGGTGATCTTCTCACCATTGAAGTTTTTCTCTTTAACAGTAATGATGACATCTCTCTTGTCTTTGTAACAATCTGTGTTGCCTGCAAAAGTTACAGTAACTTCCGGCGCAGTTCTGTCAATTTCAAAGCTGTCGGATTCATCGTCTTTCAGCTTTCTGCCTGCTCTGTCTTCACCGCTGATAGA
Source organism: uncultured Ruminococcus sp. (assembly GCA_902803585.1). Taxonomy (GTDB): domain Bacteria; phylum Bacillota; class Clostridia; order Oscillospirales; family Acutalibacteraceae; genus UBA1213. The sequence goes on along the minus strand of CADCQO010000013.1, from coordinate 6,083 downwards.
TACCTGATAAACACCATCAGTATCAAAAGAAGGAAGCGTCATTGTATGCAGATCGCTGTTGGCTGCATCTGTTTTCCACTCACTGCCGCTGTAAGATGTTACGCCGCCGTCTTTGTTTACGCTGACAATCATCCTGGACGGGTCAAAGTGATGTTCCGTTACTCTCAGAACCATCGTCCTGCTCTGATTGTACAGTTTCTTGCTGTTGTTTTTAAAATCTCCAAAGCCTTCGAATACAGGATCCGTGCTATCGACATAGAACATCTGAGAATTGCTGTTCTGATAGCTGATACGCGCTGTATGATTGCCTCTGTCTGTTCCTTCAATTCTGAAAGTATAATCGCCCTCAGTAAAGGTAACCTCTGCACGATAGGTATTATTCGTTCCGGATACATTCTGGAACTGAACAGAAGGAATGTTTCCTTGTTTCGATTTCAGACTGTTTTCGATAGTTGATTTGATTCTGGCGGCATCAAAATTGCGTTCTGTAATGGTGATTGTACCTTTGCGCTGACTGTTGTAATACAGGTCATTTCCTTCAAAATTTACGTCAATGACGGGTTGAGTCTTATCAATGGTAAAACGACTGGTAGACACGCTGCTGGCATTATTCGCATTGTCAGTCATCGTCCACGCGATATAAATATCGTTGTCATCGCCCGTAAAGGTGTATTTTCTGGAAACTTTTGTTACAATGTTGCGCTCAGTACCTGTTACTGTCCAGCCGTCTTCAAGAGCACTGCCGTTTGTATAGGACTTTCCTGAAAGAATGACTGTTTTCTGTCTGGAAGCCGTACCGGTTCGTTCTGAGAAAGTCTGGTAAGTGAATTCCTTGATACCGGAAACAGTATCCGTGATATCAACTGAAATATCGACATTTCTGTCAGCATACAAGGGATTTCCGCCTGCATCTGTATAGGAAGTAGACGGCAGGGCAGTAAAGGAAAAGTGAGATTCACTCTTATGGCGTACATCTGTATCGATAATAAATGCTTCCGGCGTGACTCTCTTGGATATGTTGCCGGTGTTGTCATATGCCGTGACATAGATCTGTCCTTTAAACTCCGCTTTTACGTCAAAGTCTGCCCATCCATTATTGATTTCTCTTTGTTTTTTCTCGACAGTTGACCCGTCTTTAGCAGACACCAGTTCATAAACGATTGTATGCAGACCTGAGGACGGTTCGATATCACTGACAGATACACGAACGGTGAAATTCTCCCGGAAATAAAAACCGTAATCCGTAGTCTGCACAGCATCTTTGAAGTCGAAACTGTTTTTTCTGTCCTGAGGCTTAGGATCAAAAATAAATGTATCTACTGTCGGCTGTGTGACATCACGATAAAATACAGCGGTCTGTGTACCCTCATTGCCTGAGTTATCTGTTACAGTTACTTTAATCGTGTATCGGCCGTCTGAAGGTTCTTTTTTGCCGTCCTTCACAATTTTGGCTAACTGTTCGGTCTGGAAGGTATATTTTTGTATTTCATTGATCCTGTTTCTCTGTTTTGCTGTTTTCTCGCTGGTCAGGAAACTGGTGCCTTTACTGTCCTCTGTAATGGTAATACCGTTAATTTCAACTGTCATTGAGCAGATACCGGAACCAACGTCCTGTACGTTCAGTGAAACAGTTTTATCACTGCGATACCATATTTTACCATCTTTGCTGTCACTGCCATCTCTTTGCGGCAGATTGATTCTGACAGTGGGAGCAGTAGTTTCTATCAGCAGTAAATTGCTGCCGGATTCTTCAAAATTCGGATAATTGCCTGAACCGGAAAAACTGTCTTTACCGAATTTATCGTATGCTGTTACCTGAATATTTTTTGAGAAGTATCCGTCAGGAATAATTTCGGTATAGAAGCACTTCAATTTCTCATCATAATGGATATAGCTCTGGTCTATTGTCTGGATCTTGCCATTTGTACCCTTGCAGTCAATGGTGATTTTTTCGATACCGCTGTCATGAGAGTATGTTTCATAATCGCTGGTATAGATAACAAGCTGTACACTTCCGTTGGAGAATACACCAAAACTGCGTTTCAGTATTTTGAATGCCTCCACTTTCTCCAGCAGGTTTACCTTTACTTTCGTTATCTGAGGAGCCGCAAAATCTCTGTGCAGTTCCAGAGTTTTTGTTTCTGACTGGTTGCCGGAATAGTCTACAGCGTAAACAGATACTGTGTACATCTGGTTGTCATCTGTCGGCAGATCGGCATTGCTGAGCGAGAAGTGAATGGTATTGCTGTTTTCGTCTGTGATGATCTTGTGTTCTTCATCTGATGGTGAAAAATCCAGTACAGTAGTTTGAGCACCCTTGATTTCTGCATGGATATGATGAATTTTAACTTCATCAAAGGATGCTGACAAATCAATGACATCAGTACCGTCAAACCATTTCTGTGCCTGTTCGTCAATAATGATATCTTTCGCCTTTACCTTTGTTTCATCAATATCCAGTGTGCCTTCAGGAGCAGTAAAATCGATATAGAATGAATATCCCATATTATAGGTGTTTCCTGCTCTGTCCTTCAGCTTGATATGCAGACGATGTGCACCGGGCTGGCTTTCCCAGTTGGCAATATCGAAACGGACTTCCTTACGGTAAAGTTCTTCTTCTGTGATTTCTTCCTGCGAAATGATTGTTTTCGCAACAGGGTCATTCTGTTCATAGAAATCTGTGATTTCATAGGAGAAAATACCTGAACGAGCCTTTTTGAAAGGACTTTTGCCTTCTTCCGTTACTTCGGTTTCAGGATCTGTCAGCGTAATGACAAGCTGCGACTCCATACTTTCTATGCCATAGTAATCGGCTTGTTCGCTATAATGCACAAACAATGGCGTGTGATCTTCCGTTGAGGGCTTGACAATGCCGATTTCCGGCAAATCATTCTCTAAAAGCAGTGAACGTACACCACCGGTTTCGCCCTCTGAATGTACATCTTCGTGATTGATTGAAGACTTATTGCCTGATTTATCCAACACGTCAAAAGTCAGGTCATAACGATTGCCCAGCGTCAGATCGAAACAATAAGCGCTCTCAGTAATCTCTTTGTCACCGTCTTTGTAAGTAATATCTGATTTTGCCGGTGTTTTTTTCTGATTCCGGCCATTTTCCTGACAAGTCATGGTAACGGAGTAAACGCCTGATTTATTATCCTTCGGAAATACCAGTACACTGATGTCCTGATTAGCGAAACCATCCCCGCTGTCATTGGTATATTCCTTTTCAGACAATACTGCATAACCTTCTTCTGTTGTTTTCAGCAATACAATTTTTTCAATTTCCGGCTGAACATTTTCCAGTACCAGCTTATCAAAGTTCTCGCTGTACGGCTTCATCTCTGATACATTGCCGCTGTTATCGACAGCAGTTACCTGCAGCAGATAGTCTGCATTGACATCCAGATCAAACACATACCATTTTTGTGTACCGTCCCCGCTATCGTCCTGTCCGGCAGCTTCCAGACCGTCAATTGTCTGTGCGGTTTCTGCTTTGAGAATACTTTCTTCTCCTTCTGCCGTTTTCAAAGAAACATACTGTATGCCAGATGAAACAACACCCGTATCCTGTGCCGCAACAATCAGTTTCAGGGATTGGTTGTAGTATCCGTTCTCCCCGCCGTAAGAAAGAATCTGTTCATCAACAATTTTGTTATCTTTGTCGATCAGATGCATTTCTGTCACTTCGGGCTTCTGATTTTCCAGACACAATGTCTGAAGATGCTCTGACAGACTGGCAGTGGTCGGGTTGCCTGCACCGTCAATCAGGGTAACCTTCAGATCATATACCTGATTTTCACTCAGATCGAAACTGAGCCATTCCTGACCGTCATAAGTGACCGTCTGTAATTTGCCCTGCTCTCTTCTGAGCTCCTGATGATTGAAAACAACCTTGTCCAGTCCGGTGTTTTCCGAATAAGTATTTTCACCGTCGCGGGCCTGTATCAACAATCTCAGAGCACGGTTATCAAACGCATTTCCGTCTATGACTCTGAAAGAATCCCAGCTCAGTTCCTCATACTCACCGTTTGCATTGCTGCGTACCAGACGCACTTGATTAAGTTCCGGCGGCTGGTTGTCGTAGCCCTGTGTCGGGGTATATTCCACGTTTACTACGTTGCCGGAAATGTCGGTGACGCGCATATGCAGCGTATGCTTGCCGCCGCTCTTCTGCTGTGCGTTCAAAACGTCCGCCGACAGTTCTTCTGTCAGTTTGAAGATGTACTTCTGTGTCTGCTCATCATAATGGGTACTTGCATTCATATAGCGTGCAGGGTCGTTGGAGATTTCCGAAGTATCTGATGCCGACGGATTTTTCTGGAATATCCATCGTGAAGTTTTCTTGTCGAGTACCAGACCATCGTCCCAAGCATATTCTACCTTTTCAATATCTGCACCCGGTGCATCTACATTCACTTCGTATACAACTTCTTTTCCGGCTAAACGGGATACATACGATATCTGCGGCAAAACTTTATTGACTACAAGCTGAATATTGCTGCCGATACCAGATCTTTCAGAATATTCCTGCTTGCCTCTTACTCTGCAGCTCAGCGACATGGGAATAACCTTTCTGGCTAAACCTGGTGCGCTGACATTCAATATGACATAGGATATCGTTGTATCTGTATCGCTCGACAAATCAACATTTGTCGTTAACTGATAGCTGCCGTCTCCTGCTTCTTTCCAATCATTGACACTCAGCTTTACTTCTTTTTCTTTCCATGTGTCTGCATCACTGCTGTATTGATAAGTCAGCACAGCATCTGTCGGCACATTGTTCCTGAGTGTTGTTTTTAACAGAACATTTTTGTTGGTATAGTACTTTTTCTTGAAGAAGAAAAACGCTTCAAGAAGTTCATTCAATGTGTTGTCTTCGGATTCCTCCAAAGCCACAACACTGCTCGATGAGTTTGTCATCTTCGGCGTCATCTGATAAAATTTCAGCGGAGAAATCGCTTTATACGCTTCCGAATTCTTATCGTTATTAAAAACATAATAGAACGCCTTATTTTCTTCATTCAAAAGAATGGGAGCTTTTTGACGCCAGTCATTTATTCCGTTACTGCTGATCAGATAAGAAACGTTCTGAAACATCGGCACCGCATAGCGTTCATAACCGCCGCCCTCTTTGGCAACAACTCTGTATATACAGTTCGGCTGCTCTTCGGGATCCCAACGAATGACCTCACACTGCACACGCTTTTTTGCGCTGTCTGTAAGTAACAGACGATAGTTCTGGTTCAGTTGTTCGTCGCTGGTTTTCAGGCTGGCAGTAAGTACATTGCCGTCAGATGCAGAAACAACAATGTGCTGCTTATTTTTGTTCAGAAGATCTGTACTGCCTTTTTGGGGCTGTTCTATGGTATAGTAATACTTCTGATTCTTGTTGTCCGTAATAACAGGCAGGTCCTGTCCGAAATAGTAGGAAACAACCGGCACATTCATAACAAGATTGACAGTACACGGACTAATAGTCGCCTTCGCATTGTAGGGCGCTCCGCTGTCAAATGTGCTTCCGTCATCGTAAATATACCTTTTCAGGGCGCTGGTATCATAGTTGATTTTATCCGATGCAAAGTACTCATCAACTGACAGCCAGCCTGCACCTTTCTTGAACTGAATATCTGTAATCACGACATTTTTCGCTGTTACACTGCCGTTTTCACCGAGTGCTACATTGGCATCCCTTTGACCGTCTGCATTTGAAAAATACCCGACAATTTTCACTTTCTGAATGCCGGTATCCGCCTGTTCGTCTTCCTTATAGGAAATGACTTTTGAATTTTGTCCGTCCTTCGACAGATCGTATACCAGATACATGCCGGTCGTACCGTTATCTGTGCCGATAGCTGATACTCCGTCATAGATTTTGGAACACTTTTTAACGATGTCATACAGCTTTTCTTCATTCACAACAATCGTCAGGTTCTGATCCGGTTCATTATCGTCCGGATTGTTGCCACCGTTATCACCGGTATTGCCATTGTCGCCAGTGTTGCCGTTGTCACCAGTGCTGCCGTTGTCGCCGGTATTGCCGTTGTCACCAGTGCTGCCGTTGTCGCCGGTATTGCCGTTGT
>CADCQO010000012.1 GCA_902803585.1 uncultured Ruminococcus sp. | reverse complement strand
TCACACACAGCAGCACAGCCGCCAGTACTGACAGTATCCTGCAGCCTGCTCCACGTTTCCATTTGTTCATCTCCAAACCTCCTTATTTCAGCTGAAAGGCTTTTGCTGACTGCTGAAGCCTTTTCAGACTCAGCGAATCTTAATGTGTACTTCACGGAGCTGCTGCTCTGTAACAGCAGTCGGTGAACCAAGCAGCAGATCCTGTGCATTGCTGTTCATCGGGAAAGCAATGACTTCACGGATATTTTCTTCTCCCGCCAGAAGCATCAGCATTCTGTCAACGCCGGGTGCCATACCTGCATGGGGCGGTGCGCCGTATTTGAAAGCGTTATACAGGGATTTGAACTTGTCTTTCAGTTCTTCCTCGCTGTATCCGGCAATTTCAAATGCCTTGACCATAATATCCAGATCGTGGTTGCGGACAGCACCGGAAGAAAGCTCCACGCCGTTGCATACGATATCATACTGATAAGCCAAAACTTCGGTCGGCTCTTTTTCAAGCAGCGCCTGCATACCGCCCTGCGGCATGGAGAACGGGTTGTGCGTGAAAATAACCTTTCCGGTTTCCTCGTCCAGTTCATACATCGGGAAATCGGTGATAAAGCACATTTCAAAACGGCTTGTATCAATCAGTCCCAGACGGCTGGCAACCTCTGTGCGGATCTGTCCTGCCAGCTTCGGCGCCATCTCTTTAGTGTCAGCAATAAAGTAAATCACGTCACCTGCCTGTGAACCGTTAATTTCGATCAGCTTTTCCCTGTCGCCTTCCTTGAGGAACTTATCAATAGGACCGTCAAAAGTCATATCGTCCCTTACCTTTACATAGCCCAGTCCCTTCATGCCGATAGAGAGTGCAAACTCCTCCATATTCTTGAACCACTTCTTGGACTGCGCCGCCGCTTTCGGTACGTTGATGCTGCGGACGGTCTTTTTGCGGAACGGCGCAAAGTCTGTTTCCTCGAACATCGGGCTGATGTCCTTAATCAGCAGCGGATTTCTCAGGTCAGGCTTATCTGTGCCGTATGTGAGCATTGCCTCTGCAAAAGGAATACGGCGGAAAGGCGGTGCAGAAACCTCCTTGCGGGAGAATTTTGTGAAAGCAGCATACAGAATATCTTCTGCCGCTGCAAATACATCTTCCTGCTCAGCGAATGCCATCTCAAAGTCCAGCTGATAGAATTCACCGGGGGAACGGTCGGCTCTTGCGTCCTCATCACGGAAACAGGGTGCAATCTGGAAATATTTATCAAAACCTGAAACCATCAGCAATTGTTTGAAAATCTGGGGAGCCTGCGGAAGAGCATAGAACATTCCCTTGTGCTTACGGCTGGGAATCAGGTAATCTCTTGCGCCCTCCGGAGAAGAGCAGGACAGAATCGGTGTCTGAATCTCCAGAAAGCCCATTTCCGCCATTTTTGCACGCAGGAAAGTAATAAGCTGGGAACGCATCACAATATTGTCATGCACCTTTCTGTTTCTGAGGTCAAGGAAACGGTAGCGCAGACGGACATCTTCCTTGACTTCGGTAGAGGTCTGTATCTCGAAAGGCAGGTTCTGGGGTGCTTTGCCGAGAACGGTAATATCCTCAGAGTGAATTTCTACTGTACCTGTTGCGATTTTGGGGTTAATGGTATCCTCGTCACGCTTTGTAACCTTGCCGCTGACAGTAACAGAACATTCCTTATTGATATTCTCCAGCAGCTTATCATCATGTACAACGACCTGCACAACGCCGTAATGGTCACGGATATCAAGGAACATAACGCCGCCGTGATCGCGGATATTCTCTACCCAGCCGGCTACACGCACATCTTTGCCGATATCGGACTCTCTCAGTTCGCCGCAGTAATGGGTGCGGTATTTGTTTTCTTTTCGCATATACGATCTTCCCTTTCCAAAGTTACTTTACATTGTCAGAAATGACATTTCACTGCACTTTAACTATCGTATTATACCATAATTTACAAAGGCTTTCAATACAAAATTTCTCTTCCAAAGGGCTTTTTTGAAGGCAGAAATCATCAGTCGGGAAAATTTTTTGCTGCGGAAGTGCTGTTGATCCGTGTAAAGTTCCGCTTTCCGTTTTCAGTCTGACATTCCGGCATTCTGTTTTGTTCTGAACAATAAAAAGGCAGAGATCAAAAACCTCTGCCGTTATCGGTCGTGTTATGACTCTGTGGAGCTGTCAGCCTGCCGTAATTCTTCTCTGACTTTCATAAGAATCTGCCCCAGATGGTTCTTTCCCCGTCCTGTTTTCAGACTAACGCCCCAGAAACAGTCATGCCAGTGATTGCCTTCATACAATGCCGCATCGCCTGTATGAAGCAGAAGCTGTCCCAGCTCGGGATTCTGGGTAAACTTTGCCTTCACTATTTCATACATCAGTCCCACTTTGACGGTTTCCCAGTCCGGTCTCAGCTTTACACGTCTTCCCTCACGCTTCGCCTGTGCCGGTTCCATATTGCTGAAACGGCGTTTTTCTTCGTCATCAAGACATTTCTGTGCCTGAAATGCCGCTTCATTGTTCTGATACACAATTCCTCCATACATAACCGGAGCAGCCCAGAAATTGCTGAGAAAACGGTATTCTCCCTGAAACTGACGAACAACAGATTCTGATTCCTTCATTTCCATACAGTACCACTTCCTTTCTCCGCCGTCTGAAGCAGCGGAACAGTATGCCTAATTCTCCGGAGGCTTTTTGCCGGATGTTTTCCTGTCCTTTTTCTGCCGATCGTTCTCGTCCTTGACTTTACGGTAAATATCGCCGCTGTAATCCCTGAGATGAGCAAAAAAAGACGCACCAAGTGTCACCAGTGCCAGAACAAGAAATATCATCGCTATGGCAAACATACCGATCCCTCCTCCGGTTTCCTGCCGCTTTCACACAAAACAGTGCTGTCAGTCAAACACCTTGAAGAAATCCATCAATTTTGCAAAATCCGCTTCTGCCATTTCGTCTGTAGAATTATGATACAACAGCAAAGAGCCTTCGTCTTCCGGATCACGCAGATTTTCGGGGATATTGAAATTCAGCGTTGCCATATACTCATCCCAATGCGCCAGCTTCCATATATCACGGTCAGAATTGCGGTCGATCATGCGCTGGTGGCATACCTCCGGATCGGTCACTACCCAGATAACTGTCAGTTTAGCGCCGAATTCTGCCAGTTTTTCTCTCAATGCACGGATATATTCATCATCACGGATTTCTCTGGTAAACGGCGCATTGACCAGCACGAGGTTATCGTAGCGCAGTGCTTCAAAAGCCAGATCCAGAATAACTTCATATTCATAGTCGCGGATTTCTTTTTCAAAAAATATAGAACTGCGGTTATAATCTTGTCCCGCCACAGCAAAAATCTGCTTTGACAGCGGTATTAGTGTATCTTTATCGAGATAAACAACGTGTTTCAGCTCTGTGGCCAGCTTTTTGGAAAGCTTGGTCTTGCCGCAGGCAGGCGGTGACGTTACAAATACCAGTCTTTTTTCCATAGTAAAAACTCCCTTTATTACAGTCTATATGATAGTCTCGATGCCTATCGGGACTGCTGCTGTTTTTGAACCTCTTTCTATCGGACAACCATAAAAAGATTCTATATTATCATAACATATTTCTTCTGAAAAATCTATATTTTTTTGCAAATTTATTGGCACAAACTGTAAAATCATCATCTATCGTAAATCCAGAGGCATATAAGGGAAATTTTTTCCCTGATTTTCACGCAATTCCAGTGTGTTTTCCCGACAGCTTGTGCGAATAGGTATTGAAAAAATATCTCTGTATATGATACAATAAGGGCGTATTCCATAAAAACAGGAGAGAATGCCTATGGCAAAAGAGAATAAAACTAACGCTATGCGAAAACTGGACAGCATGAAAATTCCTTATCGGGAGCATTACTATACTGACTCTGCGGCACTTGCCGGTACAGAGGTTGCCGCTGTACTGGGCGAGAATCCCGCACGGGTATTCAAAACGCTTGTAACGGTCGCAAAATCCGGCAGTCATTATGTGTTTTTGGTTCCTGTGGCGGAAGAACTGGACTTAAAAAAAGCCGCAGCCGCTGTCGGTGAGAAATCCGTTTCCATGCTGAAAGCAAAGGAACTGCTGCCGCTGACAGGCTATGTTCACGGCGGCTGTTCTCCTATCGGCATGAAAAAGTTCTTCACTACCACCATTCATTCCTCTGCAAAGGACTGTGAAACCATCTTTTTCAGCGGCGGACGCATCGGTTTTCAGATAGAATTGTCGCTGACAGAGCTGGAAAAAGTCATTCCCTTCCAGCTCAGGGACATTATTGCCCAAACATCATCGAGGTGATACCAATGGATTTAAGTTATGTAGAAAAATCACACAACGTACTGAATGAAGTAAATACTGTTGTTCTCGGCAAGAAAACCGAAACAGCCGAAATCATGACGGCTTTTCTGGCAAACGGTCATGTCCTGCTCGAAGATATTCCCGGTGTGGGCAAAACAACACTGGCCACCGCCTTTTCCAAAGCGATGGGACTGGACTGCAAGCGTGTACAGTTCACTCCTGACGTTATGCCTTCCGACCTGACAGGCTTTTCCGTTTACCGCAGAGAAGAAGAAAAATTCGTCTATCAGGAGGGAAGCGTTTTCTGCAATATTCTGTTAGCCGATGAAATCAACCGTACTTCCCCGAAAACCCAGTCTGCGCTTCTGGAGGTCATGGAGGAACGCAGGGTTTCCGTTGACGGCGTGACACGGGCAGCCCCTTCACCCTTTTTGGTTATTGCTACACAAAATCCCTCAGGTGCGGCCGGCACACAGCTGCTGCCTGAAGCGCAGATCGACCGTTTCATGATTACCCTGACACTGGGCTATCCTGACTACCGCAGTGAACTGGAAATTGCCCGTACTGTCGGAGCCGGCGCCAGAACCGACAATGTCCGGACTGTTATCTCAAAAGAGGATTTTTTGACGATGCAGGAACAGATTCATCACATTTACGTCAAGGACATTGTCTATGACTATATTATCAAGCTGATTACTGCTACCCGTCAGCACCCCTATATTGAACGCGGCGCCAGCCCCCGTGCAACAATTGCTCTGGTAAAAATGGCGAAGGCTTACGCATGGCTGCAGGGACGGAATTTTGTCGTTCCTACTGATGTCATTACCCAGCTTCCTTATGTCCTGTTTCACCGCATTACGCTGAGCATGGCTGCCAAAATGAACGGCAGCAAACGGCAGGATATTCTGGACGATATCCTGAAACGCACACCCAAGCCCTACCTCGGTGCTGCGAAATGAAGGGCGCAGCGTTGGTAATAGTAATGCTGGTCATCTGGTACTTTGCGGGAATGTTCCATCAGGTACAGATGATGGTGCTGTCTGTCTGTCTTCTGCTTCTGCCGGTATGTCTGATCGTGCTGACCATCATTCAGCGGTGGCATCTGAAAATCACCCTGCACAGACCCCAGAGCATTGCTTTCAAGAAAATTGAAAAGGAAGTAGCGGTCCTTGCCGAAAACACACTCCGGCTGCCTGTTAACCGTTTCCGGCTCAGAATGCAGCTTCGTTATACAACCGACAAAAAGCCTGTGCGAAAAAAACTCAGCGGCTGTGCGGGAAGCCGTCTGATGAATGACGAAAATCTTTCTTATCTTTATCTTCAGGCACCCTACTGCGGAGTCATTACGGTCGATCTCACAAGAGTTACCGTCTATGACCCGCTTTCTATCTTTTCTTCTCACGGAAAACTGCATGAAACCGGCAGGATTCTGGTTTTTCCCGTTGAAAAGCAAATGCGGATTCTTATGCCGATGACAGGACGCTATGACAACCTGCCTGTTGCAGAAACGCACAGCAATAAACCCGGCGATGACCACAGCGAGGTAAGACTCATCCGTGAATATCACCCCGGCGACCTGACGCGCCACATTCACAGAAATTACAGTGCCCGCACCGATACCCTCTGGGTGAAGGAATTCAGCAAGGAAAACGACTATATTTTTGACCTGATGCTGGATACTTCCTTTGAAAACATCGCCACCGATGACTGGGACGCTTTTTATGAAATCGTCTTTTCCACGCTCATTACTCTTCTGCGCATGGATATCTACATCAATGTGCATTGGTTTGACAGAAACAAACACGGCATTACTGCGTTTCAGGTAACGAACGAAAGCGAATGTGCCGAAATGCTGGCACAGCTTTATTTAGCGGATAAACAATGCAAAACCGATGATCTGTACAGCCATCTTGACCCCAGTCAGGAGGGACTCATGATTATCAATACCCATCTGGAATGGTTTTTTTCCGGAAACCCTGTCTATCGTTTCCACAAAGACAAGATCGAAGAAGAACTTTCTACCCTTTCTTTCCGTCTGTGATGCAGGACGGACTTCTGCTTTCGGAGGTGAACGACCATTAAAAAAATAACTGTTCGCACTGTAAAAACCTGTCGGGATAAAGCCTCACAAAAAGAAGCTGAGCGCAGGCGCCGCATGATCGACAGCTCGCCCCTGCTGCTGGTACTGTACCTTTTCGGTACAACGGGCATCATCATCAGTATCGCTGATCTGATAGGACTTCCCCTCTCTACACAGTTCCTGCTGATCGGCTTTGCTGCGCTGATCAATACGGCTTTCTGGTTCCTTTATACCCGTCATGGAAAAATATTTGTCTATGTCACCGTTGTGCTGACGATCATGGCAGGACTGGCACTGGTTCCACAAGTCTATCGGATAACAGTACGCATCAAGTACCTGATTATTCAGGGAGGTTCCCTGACACAGCTTTCGCTCGACAGTATGTTTGTGCTGCTGTTTATGTTCCTGATTACGTTTTTTCTCTTTGCGCTGGAATTTGTTATACGCAACCATGCCATCATGCTGATTACCGGACTGGCACTGCTGCTGTTAGTACCGATTTTCGACCATTCCATGAATCCCTTCACCCTTCTGATGCTTTCCGTCTATGAGGTGGGCTTTATCGTTGTCAATATGTCTGAAAGGCGCAGCAGCCGCAATGTCATGACCATGCCCGCACGTTCCAGAATCAACGTAATGAGCGTTGTCCTTGCGCTGGGGCTGGCGGTCATCATCGCACTGCCTGCTTTCATCATTGAAAAAACTACTGAACAGGAGCTTTTTTCCCTTTCCTATGCGGCGGATAATCTGGTCAAAGATACCATCGCCCGACTGACAGGCAACACCCTCGGCAGCAGTGTCAACAACGGCAATATCAATCGCGGCAATCTCTATCAGTCCGGTCACAATCAGCTTGCCCTTACATTGAACCAGCTCCCTGCGGATACCCTTTATCTCAAAGGCTATACCGGACGTGATTATAATGACAGCCACTGGAACAACGCCTTTTCGATGTACTCGAACAGTGTTTACGGCAATACGGACTACAAAGAACCATTTATGGACGATATACTCCGCTCTGTTCAGAAAACCTGCACAGATAACGGCGTCGATGTTCCTCATTCTTTCTACTATCTTATCTATGATTCCTCTGACCCTGTTTCAGAAATGTATTATCTTCTGGCAAAGTCCACCACCATCAATGATAAGTACTTTGAAGAAATTGATGTAGGTGATTCGCGCTATCTGCAGGTACGCCCCGAAGAGGCAGAACACGGTTTTCTGATGAATGACAAAGCCGCAGATATCTGGATCCGTTCCCTGACAAGCGGCACGGCTGCCAATATCTTCTCACCCTACTTTTTCCAGAACAGTGAATCGAGAATCATTTCCGCCCGAAACGGAGCAACCTACCACAACCGCTATCTGAGTGTAAAAGAAGCCAGTGCTGCCGAACAATGGAAAGACAATCCCGTTTATGAACTGCTGGCGGATACCTATGCTTCCTATATCCAGTGGGAATACACTTCTTATCCTTCCGATACTTTTTCCCGTATGGAGAAACTTTGTCATGATGAACCGCTGACAGATCTCAACGAGATAACCACGTTCATTCTGGTAACGCTTCAGAACAGAGCAACCTATACCACTACGCCCGGCACAACACCCTACAACAAGGACGTTATCGACTATTTCCTTTTTGACAACGGCAAGGGATATTGTGTGCATTTTGCTTCAGCCGCTGCGCTGATGTACCGTATGTACGGCATTCCTGCCCGATATGTTACGGGCTATGTGGCAAATGCCGCCGATTTTCTTCCGAATGAAAACTACGAGGGCTATTATTCAGCGTCCCTTACGGATAAATCCGCCCACGCATGGGTAGAGATTTTCCTGAAAGATTACGGCTGGGTTC
>CADCQO010000011.1 GCA_902803585.1 uncultured Ruminococcus sp. | reverse complement strand
TGTCAAGAAAAAAGTCAGCCTTGCGGCTAACCGGCAATTCATCCCACCGCCTTAGAGGCGGGGGACTTCTTGCCCATTTAGGTTAAAGGTCAGGGAAGTGCCGCTTTTGGCGGTGAGATAACACCTGTTTGAAAAAGTATAATCTTCTCTGCTGGCAAGTTCTTCACTGTAACCGGAAATATTCAGTGTAATCGGCGTACTGGTATTGTTGATCACCTTTGCACCCATTGCAAAAACATCTCCGACATTACAGACCGTAAAGTTGACAGTGCTGCTTATTGATGCATAGAAGAATATGTGGTACGATGGTGCTTGTTTTATGCATTATACTGAATATATCCTGATACGATTTCACCTCCCGCCTATCTCCTGCCGGCTCACGATATGTGACAGAATCTGGTTCGCCATACCGCATCCATACTTCACGGCATTGACTGTTGTTTATGATTTTTTTGATAAAAAATCACAATAATTGCATTTTAGTGATATCCACGCCTTTATTTTAGAACAATAGTTATAATTTTTTTCAATAATATCTTGAAATTATCTACATAATGTGTTATAATTATACCAACTAATAGATGTTTTTGCCTTTTTTCTCAATTTTTTCCAATTCACTTTCCTTTATAAAAACTGCGGAGAATAGTATGGAACCCGAAACCAAAAAAGAAGAAACCAAAGCAAAAGAGGAGTGCCTGCCCGACAAGCGCAAACAGCCCCCAAAACCGGTATCCACCAAACGCCTTGCGGTCTACCTCATGATAAAAATTCTGGTCATCATGATTGCCGTATGGGTAGTTCTGACGTTTGTTCTTGGTGTCAGCATCCATCGAGGGAACAATATGCACCCTGCGGTGAATGACGGCGATCTGGTCATTTCGCTGCGCCTTCAGTCACCTTATCTCAATGCGGTGGTCCTTTACAGACACGACGGTAAAAACTGCACGGGAAGGGTTGTCGGACTTTCGGGCAGCGTCATTGACATTACGGAACACGGCGAACTGCTCGTTGACAATGCGATTGCATCGGAGGATATTTTTTATCCGACACACAAAGCTAAAAACTCACATATTCACTTTCCGTATACAGTTGAAGACGGCAGGGCGTTTATTCTTAACGACTTCAGAGAGGACACCAACGACAGCCGGAATTTCGGCACAGTCGATTTAAAGGATATTGACGGTCCATTGCTGCTTGTCCTGCGCCGCAGGGGATTTTAGGGATGCAGAAAGTTATGAATGCAACCTGCTGTACTGATATTCAATAAAGCTCTTTCGCCAGTGGTGGGGTGAACGCTGCACAGTATCTTTTTGAAAGCGTTTTAGTGGAAATCAGTATAGAATAGGTGCAGATAGATACCATAAAAATCTTTTGATTCAAAAAAGGAGGAAATCTTATGAAAAGAAAATGTTCACTGTTTATGGTAATGCTTTTAGTGGTCATGCTGCTTATCAGCACTGCCGCCATTCCGGTTTCTGCTGCCACTACCTACACCCCCATCGGCGGCTCCACTACACTCGTTAAAAACCTTGTCGTTGATGCTGATGCCAACATTCCCGACATCACTTTCCATTATTCACTCAGAAGAGGAAAGGCTGTCCTTGCTACTCCCTCGACAATTGAAATTCTTGTATCCGACAGCGGCGGCGGCACCATTGAAGAGGCCGTATTTACCAATGCCGACACCGCAGGCACCATTTCCGGTCTTCCGTCAGACACTGACCCGACAAATCCCACCGCAGGCAAGAAATATGCCCAGAAAACTATTACAATCACCCTTCCTGATAATTCCTTCAACAAACCCGGTGTATACAGATATGAGGTTACTGAGGAAACGGATCCCGCACTGCCGGGCGTTACTTACGATGAAAGCTCCGTTCGTTATCTGGACGTTTTTGTCGTTGCCGACGATGATGACGTGCTGGCCGTTAGCAGCTATGTGCTTCGTGATTCCGCAACAACGATCGGCATTGACGGCGCTTATACAACTGACCCGAGCGATAAAAGTTCCGGCTACACCAACTCCATTACACAGTACGATTTTGATTTCAGCAAAACGATTGCAGGCAATCAGGGCGACAAAAACAAGAGATTTCATTTTACCCTCAACATTACAGGCACTAACCCCGGCACATATCCGGTGGTAACCAATGATGTAACAGGTAATCCCACCACTATCACCGTTGGAGCAAACGGAATTGCCAGTGCTGAATATTCCCTTACCAACAACAGCACCGTTCAGATCATCGGTCTTAATGCAGGTGCGATCTGCACAGTTGAAGAGAACGCAGAAGACTATACTCCTACACACAGCCTTGACGGGGCTGCGGCAATCGCAGGCAACAATTCAGGGGCAATCACCCTCGCTAACAGTAATCACAGCGTTGCATTTACCAACACCCGCAACGGTATTATCCCCACAGGTATTATTATGACCATTGCGCCGTTTGCCATCGGCATCCTCGTATTTGGCGCAGTTATCATTTTCATTATCATCAGAAGAAAAAGACACCCGTACTGATCATTGGTACTTTTTAGCGGCGGGCTGAATCAAAAAACAGATAAAGGGGTTAAGCAGACTGGCTGAGAATTCCACCCTGCTTAATCCCTTTTGTACAAAGCCTTAATTTCTTTCAGTTCAGCGGAATATCCTGAAAGCGTTCCCGATCAATTCCGCTGTCCGGCAGACCAGATGAAAGGTGAGATCATGTTACGGAAAAGCATTATCATTGCACATAAAAGTATCGACTATACGGCGGCTTTTATTTGCCTGATATTATTTCTGATTTGCCTGTATGCGATGATTGACGCTTACATGGTTTACGAAGGTGCAAACGATTCGAGCATATTGAAATATAAGGTCAGCGAAGGCAACACCGAAATACTGCGTGAACTTTCTGATGATGCCGCCGCATGGCTTACAGTTGACAACACAAAAATCGACTACCCTGTGATGCAGGGAAAAAACAACAGGGAATATCTCAACAAAAACCCTTACGGCGAATTTTCGTTGTCAGGCAGCATTTATCTTGACAGCAGAAATGACAAAAATTTCGGCGATGAATACTCGATGATCTACGGTCATCATATGGAATACGGGGCAATGTTCGGTTCACTTGATGAATATGCTGATGAAGGTTTCTTCCGTTCCCACCGGACAGGCACATTGACCGTCATCAATGGAACAGAATACAAAATCACCTTTTTCGCCTCCTGTAAAGCTCCGGCAAACGAGGCGGTTATCTTTGACCCGCCGGAAAGCACCAATGAAGCTCTTCTGGCTTATCTGAACCAGTATGCGCTTATCTGTTATCCGCAGGAAGTGACCGCCGGCTCAAAGATTATTGCGCTTTCAACCTGCCAATCCGCTGAAACGATGGAGAGAATGATTGTTTTCGGAACATTAACACCAAAATAAGGGCAGTGATGAAGTATGAAGAAAACGCTTATATTTTGCATAATAGTTATCATAGCGGCCGGATTATCGGGCTTTTCTGTCCACGCCCATTATTATGAGCCTGTAAAAGTTGAAATTGAAACAGAAATTACCCTTGGCGGTCTGGTAACGATCATACCGGACACCGACTGCCCCGTGCCCCCAAAAACGGAACTGAATCTGAAAAGCGGCGAAATCGGAGTGTTTTCTCTCGGTTTTACCAAAGCCGGCGTTTATAGCTATACCGTGAAGACACTTCCCGATAACAGAAATCTGAAATTCGATACAACCGTTTACCGTGTAAAAATTTATGTGACCGACGAGGACGGAACGCTTTCGGCAGTGATGATCGTTGCAAGGGGCAGTGAAAAGTACGGTGCTGATTCAAGCCGCCTTATGTTTGTAAACACTGAACCCGAAAGCTCTCCTGTACCGAAAACCAAAGATAACACAGACATAAAAACATTTTTTTCACTTGCTATGCTTGTTTCTGCCGGTTTACTGATACTTTCCGGCCGACCTGAAAAAAAGAATGTGTAATCGTCTGACACAATGCCGGACGGAAAGGAGGAACTGCTGATGAGTCCATTACAAAAGTTCATAGACGGTATTGTGCTGTACATATCCTCCTTGACCTCGATGATACGAAAAAACGCCCGAAATAACAGGCATCTCACGAAAGCCGGCACACTTTTCCTCGCAGCTATGCTGATAACAGGCTGTTTCTTCGGATACAATACTTCGCCGGTCAGAGCCGCCGAAAAGGACACGAAGGACTACTGCCGTATGAGCTTCGAGCTTTATCCTGAAGGCAAAACAGCGGAAAAAACCATTGTCCTGAATGGTGTAATGCCGAAGGACGCTTCCGCTGCAGCAATCGATGTGACCGTTGACTTTACCAAACGGAACGGCTGCACGGATATTTCGGAGGACAACCCGAACGCCTCCCTTCTTGCCGCCTATGACATTACTATCACCGACGGAACAAACGAATATCAGCCCGACGAGAACAGGCCTGTTGTGGTTGAGATAACAAATCCACTGCTTTCGGAAAACAACCGCTATGAGCTTTGGCATATTCAGGGCAGCGGACAAAAGGAAAAAATCACACATTTCACCGTCGAAAACGGAAAAATCCGCTTTACTGCCGCCGGCTTCAGCGTTTATGCCATCGTGGATATCTCACCTCCCTATTCGCCAGAAGAAATCAGCAGTCTTGACGATCTTGAGGGCAGCAGGGCTACTGCTGGATTTTGTTTGTATTATGGCAGCCGCAAGTTCTTTACCAATTCACTGAACCAGAACGGCGCACTGGAGGAAACCAGCGATCTTTCTTCCGCCTCAACATGGTTTTTTACAAAGACGGGAAACTACTACAAAATTTCCACGATGGTCAACGGTGCCGAAAAGTTCATTCATACCAGATCGGGAAATGAAATTGAACTCAGCGATGACGCCGATCTGTTTCAGATTACTGCGGGGGCAAATAATACGTTCTATTTGAAACACAGCCTTCAGAACAAGTGGCTCCAGCATTCGGGGAGCGGCGGCGGTATCAGATATTACACATCAAAGTCCAACAGCACGAATACACGGATCAAAATGATATTTGCTGATTCAAGGGAACTGCCCGATGACTGGTATCACCTCAACGGTAAGACCTACGGTCTGATGAGCTATACGGGCGGCACTCTCGGTTATGCCTTTATGAATGACGGAGACGAAAACGCCCTTTCCATGCTTTCGCTGGCTGTCCGCAGAGAACACGGCAGCGAAACCCTTTACGTTGCACAGGACAGCGACATTACCATGTGGACATTCCACTACGTTTCTGGTACAAATTATAAGCTCTCAACAGTCAGGGACGGAGAAACGAAATACCTTCATATAGGCAGCACACTTTCTCTTGTCGATGAAGAGCAAACCTCTGTCATCACGATAACCACCGACTCCCGCAGCCATCTTAAACTTTCCGCTGAAGGAAAATCCGTCACGTTCAGCGGAAACGGCTTTGTCAGTGCGGTCACTGAAGAGAACAGCGTCAATCAATGGCTTTATCTGACAGACCTCTCAGAACTGACACAGGAGGACTACATCACCTACTATGCAGATAAGGTCAGCATTTCCAATGTTCCTGACGGCTCAAGCGTCATCGTTTACACGCGCATATGGAACGATGATACAAAATCATATGATTTCTACGCAGTCGACCATGACGGTACACTCTACCCATGCTATGAACGGGGCGATCATCTGACATGGATAGGTACCAGAATCAATACCCTCCTATGGGATTTTACGGAATACCACTATGATGACGGAACACCCAACTACTACTATGAACTGTACAATCCCTATTCACACCAATACATTGCTCCTCAGCTTCAGGACGGTCAGACCCTTTCGGCAAAGAAAATCGGCATTAACCTGTCGGGAAGGCGCTACGGCGATTACTATTCCGATATTCTCGCATGGGATACCCCATATTACGCCTACGCCGGCCTGCAGTCTGATATTGAAAACGGCAGTATTGCCGCCGGCCCTAAAACTGATGCGGATACCTTCTATTTTGCCTCAGTTGAAAAGCCCTCCTCTTCCCTCACGGAAGTTATCACCCTCGACAATAATGATTACGGCATTACCATGAAGATGATCGACTTTCCCGTTCAGCCTGATGCCTCCGGCCATAGCCTGCAAAATGATTTTCTCGGCACTGGCTCCTCCAGTTCTCTTCAGGCTACACCCGGACTTCTTTCAACCGATATCGACCCTGCTTCGGGATACCCCAGAGCTTCGTGCAGCGGTACTTCTCTGTCTCAGCTTTTCAGCGGCAGCTCTCAGGTAAACCATCTTTTCCTTGAAAGCACCTATAAGGCAAGCGGATATTTTGAATTCGACAGCACCCAAAATTTTGCGACCCTTATTCAGCCGGACGGAACAACCGGAAATAATTTTACGGTTTATAAGGAATTGGGAACAGCTGACTCCGACAAAAGAAGTACTCTCAAGCATGGCCAGTTCTTCCCGTATAATACGATTACCGCCGGTGTCTATTCTGTTAACAACCCTGAAAACTTATACAGTGCCCTTGCCCAGTATGGTAACCCAGATGTCGGTGAACTGCCCGAAAGCGACCCCCGCAAATATGAAAAACTCCACCTTGTCAGCGGAAAGCCCAATTACTATCACGGTATGGA
>CADCQO010000010.1 GCA_902803585.1 uncultured Ruminococcus sp. | reverse complement strand
GTGCCTCCCCTTTAGGGAAGATGCCAAGTGTCAGCAAGACGGAGGGATGCCCACTTTTGTGCAGTTTTCATATTTGCTCATTTATAGTATGTAAAAATTTTTGTCAGCATCTGGGTAACATACTCCCACGCCTACGCTTCGCTTCACTGTGAAAACACCTAATTTATACACTATTATACAGCATTTTACAGCAAAGGTCAACAAAATTTTAAGCCACAGTCATACTGAATGAAAGCAGGAAATGAAACACCCATGTGATGTGTCAAAAAAAACAGCAGACAGCAGTAAGAATACTGCCATCTGCTGGTGATGCGTTTTGCTGTCAA
The DNA here is from genome assembly GCA_902803585.1 of uncultured Ruminococcus sp. Classification (GTDB taxonomy): domain Bacteria; phylum Bacillota; class Clostridia; order Oscillospirales; family Acutalibacteraceae; genus UBA1213. Next base: position 7,321 of record CADCQO010000010.1, on the reverse strand, counting down.
GAGGAGTTTGACCTGAATAGTCAGAAAGTTCTCCGCCTCTGAACATCAGTGTAAACGGCGGAAGTATGACATCGTAGAATTTTCTGAAACTTCCTGTGCCAGCATAGCAATACGGCCCGCTGTTTCCTCAGCCCAAGAATACATCGGCATATATTGCCCCAACATTGCTTCGGAAAAAGAGGAAGGATTTTCAAGAAATGAATATAAATCACATTTTACCAAAACGGTATGTATCCCGCAGCCGCCTTTGACACGATAGAATATATTTGCTATGCCATATTCCTCCAGCGTTTTCTGGATCGCATTTACTGCTTTGCGATAGAGCCGTTCTGTTCCTTTATCCTGCACTCTGTTCGGCCACAGTTTTTCTATTGCGTCTGCCATGCTCACCTGACTGCCCTCTTTGTCAACACACAAAGCAAAAAGTTCTTTGGCTTTCGCATTATGAAAAACAACCGTAATGCCATTCAACATGATATCAAAACCACCGAATGTTTTGACAGTTACTTCACGTTTCATCAAATTAATTAAAAATTTATCACAAATCTCCCCTGCAAAATGTACGTCCGCCTCACTCTGGATACAGACCAGAAATATTTTTGTGTTCGGCTTCATGAACTGTGTCTGCTTCAACACGTCGGCAAAATCGATTTCCGGCACATCTGCTGCGAGTAAAAGCACCCCTACTTTCTCCTCCTGACAATATCGGACACAATCCTTCTCGGAAAAACAGCTTTTTATTTCTGCATTCAGCTTCATATGCAGGCCTTTTTTCAGTTCGTCACACCATTTTTCGTTACCGCAGAGCAAAATAAGCATACAACCCCCCTCTTTTGAAAGTGAATAAAATCATTCACTTTTTTTACAAGTATACCTTACTTTTTCGTACATGTCAAGCCATATTGCCAATCAGGAAAAATAATCTTCAAGAATATCTTTGAGGTGTACCGGATACACATCCATCTCTTCTATCACACGTTTCAGTGCACATACCTCTTCATACTCATCGGAAATATTGTCTACTCTGCAAGATTCCCCCTTTTGTTTTGCCAGAAAAGGACATTCATTATACAGATGCAAACCATACATTTTTACGCACATTCCCCCTTCCACAATCACCCACGATTCCGTAATATCGCATTTGTAGCGTTCAGTCAAAACATTCGGATCCATTTTTAATGCTGTACTTCTCATCTTCACACAACTCCTGTTCTTCGTTCCTTTTTTCTTTTATCCCTAAATACACAGAAGGTTTCCTCCGTCAGCCCTTTCTCTGACCCCTTCTGCTTGACTATTATACTACTTCATGTGCCACCGAAACGCCACTGTTTTTCGCTATTTAATGATAAACGAAAATTTTATCTTTATATTATGAGAATTTATAAAAAATTTTTTTCCTTTTTTCAAAAAAACAAATTTTCAGCTTCTTGCCAAAAGATGCCCAAATTCAGTCTGTAAAATTTTGCCCATAGAATGGTTGACGGTATCTGTTCTTATCGTTATAATGATAACAGGAAACATATTTTTATGGAGGGATCAATATGAAAGAGTCAGTTTGCCGCAAAATTCTTGCTCTATCCTTATCTGCTTTGATGCTGGGCGGAACAGCTTTACCTGTTTCATCAGTTTCTGCTGCCGCAGCCTCCACATCAGCAGTCCAGACCGTAACGGGCAGCTATCAATATACTGTGAATCAGGACGGTACATTGACAATTACCGCCTATTCCGGTCAGGGAGGAAAAGTTACCATACCTGACAAAATTGACGGAAAAGTTGTTTCGGCTCTTGGTCAGGGTGTCTTTCAGGAATCTGACACCCTGACAGAAATCGTTATGCCGGACACGGTAAAGAAAATCGGGTTCAACACATTTGCTTACTGTACCAAACTCACAAAGGTAACCATGCCGAAATATATCACCGAAATAGGCACAGGGGCTTTTAACGGCTGTAAAAGCATCACATCTATTACCTTGCCGGAAACCCTTACTACCCTGAAAAAATACGCCTTTTCCGGATGCAGTGCTTTGAAGAGCGTTGTTATTCCTTCAAAAATCACCATTCTGGATTTCTCTATGTTTGAAGGCTGTTCTTCCCTTCGCTGCATCAAGCTTCCGTCTGGTATGAAGGAAATCTATGCAAATGCTTTCGGACGCTGTACTTCTCTTGTCAGCGTGTTCCTTCCTCAAAGTGTACAGCACATTTATGGCCTTGCTTTCTGCGGCTGTCGTCAGCTGACAAATGTTACTGTTACCAATACCTCCGCTTATATTGACAAAATCGCTTTTGATGAATGCAGTAAACTGACACTCTACGGTCAGAAAGGCAGTACCGCAGAAACTTTTTCCAAACAGACAGGTATCCCCTTCTCTTCTCAGCCTGCACCTGCACTCAGTCTTTCTACGGTCATGACACCTGTTGTCAAGGTAGGCGAAACGGTCACGATCAAGGCTAAAGCAATTGACGGAATAGCCCCTTATCAGTTTGCGGTCTATTATCGCTTTTCACAGAATGACAGTTGGATAACCGCACAGAATTTCTCGCCTAACTCCAACGTACAATTTATTCCCAAAACTGCCGGACGATATACAATCCTTGTTAAAGTCAAAGATGCTGCAAACAGAATCACGCAGACGGAATACAGCGTACAAGTCAATGCTGCCCCTCTTGCCAACAAATCCAGACTGAGTACGACATCTGTCAAGGTCGGTCAGCCGGTAAAGGTTCTTTGTCAGGCTATCGGCGGCGGCAGCGGATATCAATACTATATTTCCTCACGAAAAGCAGCTGATGCCAAGTGGACAACTCTGATGGATTACAGCACCGCCGGTACCCTGACCATTACTCCCAAAACCGCCACCACTTACTATATCAAGGTGCGTGTGAAAGATGCCCTGAACAAGGTGGCCGTCAGAACACTTACCCTCAAAGCAACATGAAAGGAAGATATCGATGGTAAACGAAAAAATTGCTGTGCTTTCCCTCCCTTACGCCGGCAAGGGCAGTAAAACTGTCCGTGTTTATGTTCCTGCACACGAGGAAGGTGAAACATTTCCCGTTATTTACATGACGGACGGACAGAATTTGTTTGAATTTGAACCGGAAAGAGGCCAGTTCGGCAGCTGGTACGCCGATAAAGCGGTTCTTGATGAACAGAACCTTACGGGACGTGCCGCTGTAATCGTTGGTATCCATAATGACGGATCCCCTATGGAACGCACCTCCGAACTGACTCCTGTTACTATGAGTGACCTTGTTTTTCCTCCTGATATGCCTGAAGAACTCAAAAACGCACTCTCTCCACAAGGTGAAATATTCGATGACTTTGTGATCAATACGGTAATGCCTGCGGTCGAATCACAGTTTCCCGTTAAAACAGGCAAAAAATATACCGCCTTTTGCGGAAGCTCATCAGGCGGTTTGCAGTCATTCTTTACGGTATTGAGTCATCAGGATAAATTTTCTATGGGCGGGGTATTTTCCCCTGCTTTGATGATGTATGAAAAAAGCGGTCTGGAACGATGGATCCGTTCCAAAACCGCAGACAAAGACCAGATTCCCTTTCTCTATATGTATACAGGCGGTGCTGACGGACTGGAACAGGAAATCGCCCGTGATTTTGAATGGCTGTGCGGTATTCTTGAAGAACAATGTCTGCTTGACAGAATAAAAAAGTCCGTTATGCCGGAGCAGCCTCACCATGAGTCGGCATGGGAAAACAGATTCAGGGATTTTATCCATATTTTCCTTTCATGCTGTTCCGGATAATCCTTTTTATTCCCGTGACGTTTCCAATAGCTTTTTGTATGTTAGATCAATACCAAAAGCACCAAGCGGAGCTGTCAGCAGGATTGCAATGACCGATATTGTCAGAATAATTTCTCCGCAGGGCATTCCCATTGCCAGAGGCAATCCTCCGATAGCCGCCTGTACAGTTGCTTTTGGCGTGTAGGCAATCATGCAAAACAGCCTTTCCTTTACATTCAGCTTCGTGAAAAGCAGGCAGACAAATACACCTGCCATTCTGAAAACAAGCACCCCTGACAGCAAAACAACCGATGCTGTCCCCGCACGATGTATACTATCTATGGCGACAGATGCCCCTACCAGAACAAATAAGAACACTTCTGCCATTTTCCATAATGAATTGAACTGATCCGACAGTCTTACTGCAAGACTGCCGGACTTTCTTTTTATACCGATGCCTGTACACATGACCGCAATCAATGAGGCAAACGGCACGACAGCAGAAAATTTATCCTCGATGGTATGCAGAAAGAATACCAACATCAGCAAAAGCATGACCTGCACAGTAGGGTCGATTTTTATTTTATTCGCTGTCCATGCAAACAGCACCCCTGACAATATGCCAACTACAGCTCCCAGTATAATAGAAACAGGAATATTGACGATATTCATAACAGAAAAGCTCCCACCCTGCGCCAGACTTGTGAACGTCGTAAACAGTACGATCACAAAAACATCATCTGCCGATGCACCTGCCAGTATCATCTGAGGAATTCCCTTTTCCGTTCCGCACCTTTCGTCTATCAGTCTGATCATTCTGGGAACGATAACCGCTGGCGATACTGCCCCGACAACTGCTCCCATAATGGCAGCGTCCAGCACGGACATTCCCATCAGAGCGGGTGCGAGAATCATCATTCCTGCTATTTCAAAACAAGCCGGCAAAAAACACATCAGTACAGCAGGTCTGCCTACTTTCTTCAAGTCGGAAATTTCTAACTTCAGTCCCGCCCGTATCAAAATAATCATCAGGGCAATGCTCCGAATATCCGATGAAATGCTGAGTATACTGCTGTCTATCAGGTTGAGCGCATAAGGCCCGATAAGAATGCCCCCTATAATCATACCAAATAAGGCGGGAAAGCGGATTTTCTGACAAATCCCGCCTAACAGCAGCCCTACTCCTATAATGAGAGCAATGCTTAATAACACAATCTATCTTCCCCCTCTGTGCCGCTGTCATTCTGCAAAGCAGACAACGCACTTATATCGGTTTCCTTTTCGGTAATGGCTTCGTCAATATTTTCTCCAGAAGGTTGCCTTACTGCCGCAGCCCGCTCTATTATGCCACAAATCCAACAGGCTTGTCAAACCCTGAGCTGTGCGCAAACTTCACACTGCTAACATCTGCGCTTTCTCTACAAATCCTCTTGATAATGAAAATGCGGCGGCCCCTGTTTTACTGTTATTTTTCTGCCGACAATCACTGCCTTGCTGTCCGGAGCATGACCGATTTCAGGTGTTCGGACGATGGGCACACGGGCTTTTGTAATATCCAGAAAAATTTCTTCAGCGGCAGAGTGCAGACTGTTTTTTTCAGCCTCCGTAAACGTCCCTAAAATAATGCCGCTGACTTCGGTAAGAATTCCCATTTGTAAAAGCTGGTCAGCATAAGAACGGATTCTTTCGGCTTTCCCGCCCATCGCTTCTAACAAAAGAACTGCTCCTTCTGCTTCGGGCATATAGCGTGTACCTGCCAGTTTCAGCAAACATCGGACATTTCCGCCTATGAGCGTGCCACTCATGCTGCTTCCATTGATGAAGCGGCAGCATGGGCGGATAAGTGTGTCGTTTGTACCCGAAATATATTCTCTGAGGCAGGCGGTCTGCCTTTCCTGAAAGCTGCCGCAGATATTTTTAATCTGATAGAGAAAGGACTGCTTGCGGCTAAGGGTGTATATAGCATTGATAACAGCAGTCAGATCACTGTATCCCCAGAATACAGCACGACTGTTTCTGATTGCTTCATAATCCAGATAGGAAAGAATACCGTTGGCAGTATCTCCCCCTGAAATATCAAAGATATCTGTCACTTCGGGATCGGAAAACGCTTCCATAAGTTTATACGCTCTTGTACAGGCATCTGTATAGCACCGGCTGAAAACATTTCCGGCAAATCGGGTTTCCACTCCCATTGCGTTCAGCTTTCGTGCCGCTTCTATAATGATTGTTTTGTCTGTTTCGGGTCTTGTGTCCGAACAGCACACAAACATCGCTTTTCTTGTCATGTGTAACATCTCCTTTGTTGTTTTTCAGGCATTATAATATAACTTTTGGACCTGCTTTGCAACAGCCTTTTCCCCCAAAAAAATTCTTTTCAGAATAAATGAACCGATCGGCTCTGTAAATGCTCTAATGTATGAAACGGTTTGAAAGAACCAATAAAGCGTTTCCGGAACACGCTATAAAGAAAGGATTGTATTATGATGAAAAAAGAAGATCTCAAAACAATTTACGGCAAACCCTCAGATGAATTCCATCACAGCGTTATGAATGTCCTGTACCATCTGGACGATAAAAAGGCTGCAAAGCATACAGCAGGAAAAAGAATCATGAAAACAGTACTTGTATGCGCACTCATTACGGCTATCGGCACAACAACTGTTGCTGCTGCAACCGGATTTTTCGGGCTGTTCTCCCGTCAGGTAGGAAATTACGGCGTAAATATCACAACAGAAAGCTCTGCCGCTGCCGAAGAAATGGCTGTGCATACCTATGAAGCAGAGATTCTTGCCCACTACCTCCCGACAGGTTTTGTACAACAAGGCGGCGTCGGCGGTGCATCTTATTACTTTAACAACAATATATACAGTGACAACTGGTACTTTGAGGCAACACTTTTCGAGGCCAAAGACTACAACAAAACCGAAACTTATGTCATTAAGAGTGAGGAAAGGGAATTCAAGGGCCATAAAGCAGTTATCTCTACACAAAAAACTTCAGAATCCAACGACCATATCTGTTATATTGTCACCGAGTATTTCGAGGAAGAAAATATTGTACTGAGATGCGTATTTTCTGGTGAAAAATCCAACAACAGATACTTTGCCCCTGATTACAACGAAATGATCCGCATTATGGAAAACATGGAAATCAAGATGACCACTGAAACGTCCGGACAAACGCTGCCAGCATTTGAACCAGGTGCAATATCGGACTATGATATAACAGAAATTCTGGAGAACGAAAAAGCTCAGAATGGCGTTATCGGAGAAACTTATACAGTTGCTGTTTCAAACTATGATGAATCCGAAACCAATCTTACTATTAAAGTAACTGGATTGACAGAACAGCATTCTCCGGAGGGCTTTGAGAAATCCGACTTCAAAAATGCCGGTAATGGCAGAAGCCTGTACGATAAGTATTTTGATGCAAACGGACAGCTGGTATCTTCTTACACACTCACACAGACAGATAATACGGGCAATGGCATAGACAATCTCAATCAGACGCATGAAAAAATCTATTACAGATATTTTTACAAAGTACAGGTTGAACTGACGGCCGATAACGACAT
>CADCQO010000009.1 GCA_902803585.1 uncultured Ruminococcus sp. | reverse complement strand
CTTCGGAAATATCTATAAAATCGTCTGTTTGGTCAGTTTCCTCCGGAGAAACATCTGCCGCCAGTTCATTTTTGAGCCAGAGTATGGCTGTTACGATATGGCGGCAGATACCTCCTGAAGGACAGGCACAGCGGCTTTCGGTTAACGGAATTTTGATAGTACACTGTACATCATTGACGACAATATCCGCACTGCTGCCGATAAATCCTGACAGTATTTCAGCCGTTTCAAGATCTTTATAGGAACGTTTCACGATACCTTTGTTGCTGATCCCGATAAGATACTCGTCATCGGCATCAGCAAGGGCTTTTTTAAGTGTATCCAAATAATTTCCCTCCTTTCTGATTACATTCCTATCATTTTGCCGATATGGTCACCCAGTTGTTCTGGTGTCATTGCACCGACAAAAGCACCCATATCCACAAGCTGCTGGCCAAGCTGCACATTGTAGGCGGGATTGGCATCTCTGTCCAGTGCGGTAAGGAATACCATTTTGCTGCCGCTGCCGATAATATCCGCACAGGTTCTGAGCAGATTTTTTGCCCAGCCGCCTTCGTACAAGTCTGTTACCACAACATAAATTGTTTCGTAAGGATTGGTACATAGTGTTTCACAATAAGAAACAGCTTTGTTAATATCCGTACCGCCTCCAAGCTGTACACCCATCAGAACCTCTACAGGGTCATCGGCATAACCGCTCAGATCAACAACTGACGTATCAAATATTACCAACTTTGTTTCGACCATCGGCAATTTAGCGAAAATTCCCGCCATGACAGCGCTGTAAATAACGCTGTCAAGCATAGAACCGCTTTCGTCAACAGCAATAATGACCCGCCATTTATGGTAGCTTTTTGTACGGCTGCTGAAATAGACATTTTTCAGCACAAGACGTTTTTCTTCCCTGTCATAGTTTTTAAGGTTACGGCGGATCGTTTTTTTAATATCAAGGTTACGGACAGATTTCACATTGCTGGGCATATTACGGTTCAGCTTGCCGAGAAGGGATTTTTTGAGTTCCTTTTTCAGTTTCTCCGTCAGTTCCTCTACAACCTGACGAATAATTCTGCGGGCTTCCGCCAGTACGTCACTTTTCATGATTTGCTTGAATTGCAGGACAGTTTTTAGCAAGTCCATGTTAGGTTCCATTTTGGAAAGCACCTTTTTGTCGGTGAGAAGTTCCGTCAGGCCAAAATGTTCCAGCGCCTGTTTTTCCAATATTTCCACTGTACGTTTCGGGAAAAGACGGCGTACTTTTTCGAGCCATTGGGCAGCCTGCGGCGCAGAAGCACCATAACCGCCCTCACGCTCTGCACGCATCACATCATCGCCATGTTCCATATCGTAAAGGAAATCGAGTGTATTTTCCATATTTTGATAAAGACTTGTTTCCTGTTCTGTACCGCTGAAATCAATATGTCCCTCTGCATTTCTTCCGAGAATGAGCCGCCATTTATTCAGAGTTTCCTGGCTGTTGTCTGTACTCATATGCCCACTCCTTTATTTTTGAGAATTGCTCTTTCCAGCATAGCACCCACAGTATAGATACTGCTGTCAATATCAAATGACCTTAGTAGTTCATCTGCTGCTCCGCCGTACAATTTTGCTGCTGTTTCAGCGATGGCGTCTGTTTCTGCAGGTGTAAAATAGCTGAATGCCAACCGCAGCTCAGGCAGTATTTCGAGGAATTCCTCCATCGAAAAGCTTTGTATAAGGCTGTCGGTAATTCTGATAAATTCATCTCCTACCAGAACAATGTCCCTTGCTGTAGAGAACAGGCCGCGCAGAAAAACAGCACCCTGTTTTTGAATTTCCCTTGATCCGGAAAGATATTTCTGCACGGCCAGACGAATATCGTTTTTGCGGCGGCTGTCCCTTCCGTAGAGCAGACCTTCCACTGCACCGTACACAGCGGGCTGAGGATCCGTGCGCCGTGTCATGGTATCAAAGGCATCTGTAAGAATATCAGCTTCATCAGATAATATGTCACTTGTCACAAGGCTGTAAAGCAAACGGCAGATTTTAATACACTCATCTGCTTTTTCGTCCGTTACATTCGCCATAGACGGCAGCATCGAAACAGCCTTATAAAAACATTTCCGCAAGAAGCAAGCGGCGTCGTCTGATTTTGTATCATACAGTTTCTGCAGACCATGCAGCATATTGAAGTAGTAGGCCCCCTGTCCGATAGAAAAGAAATCGCCGTCTGAGAGAATAATATCCTCCATTCTGTCAGCAAATCCCTCTGTTGTATGTATGCCCATCAGAAAGCATTCTACATAGAGCTTTGCGCCTTCGCTGCACTTCTGTACATCTTTTAACCGCTTCAAAGACAGTACCATACAGGCTTCTTCTACTGTTCCGCCGTAAACACTGGCGTCTATGAGAGCGGCATCTGTTTCCGCAGTGTGCTTGTAAGCCCATTGTTCTTTGATACGGCTTCGGTCTGTGTTATGCAGAATGTCAGCACCCTTGAGCCGTCTGGCAAAATTTGCATCCAGAAAACCGAGCCGGTAGAAAAAGCGGCTGATTTGCTGATGGACAGGTTTTGAGAAAATATCCAGTTCTGTTTTCTGCTCCATAACGGTTTCCGTTTTCAGCCTGTATTTTTTGATCAGTTCTTCAAAGTCCTTGACAATCGGTACTTTTTCCGCACTTTCACACAGCTTGCCTCTTTCATTGCCGGTAGCAATTCTGCTCAGAATACGCAGAGGAAGATCGGCAGAAGCATTCGTTTCTCCTTTGATAAAACAGCTTCTTACACTGTCGTACAATTCATAAAGTCCCGCCGAATGTTTTCCGCGAATTGTTGCCAGACCGTTATACATGGTTACCGCCGAAGACATATCCGACATGGTAATCAGTAATTTTTCACGAATACAGCCTTTTGCACACTGTAAGAGTGTATCCAGCACTGTATTTTCATAGACCTTTTCCACAGACTGACCGTTTTCTCTGCATTCGATGATACTCTGCCATACTTTGTCATAGAAAGCAGGATTCTGTATGCCTGAAGCATAACCGTTGAGAGCATCAGCCGCCTCGAAGGAATAACCCATTGCATAAACGTCCTGTACCTTTTGCGTCAGCTTATGCTGTTTGAATTTCTGAGGTTTTGCTCCGCATTCCACAAGCTGATACAGACCATAAGAATGAAAACCTCCTGTGACGACAAGAATTTTCTGATATTTTCCGGCGGCTTGTGCGATGTTTTTGGCCATAAAGCTTTCACGCACCAGACAGCCGTCACTGAGCATTTTTTCTTGCGAAGTATTGTCCCGCACAATCAGACAATAGGTGTACATTCGTCTGACAAATTCCTCTGTCGAAATATGCAGAGCATCGGTTTCAAAATATTTTTCCCAGAATTCCTCGAAGCTCCGCAGACCTGTTTTTTCACACAATGCTGTAAAATATTCGCTTTCTGAAAAATAATGTTCGTCTCCGTAGGAAGATATTTCCCGTTTCTGCCGCAAACCTTGTTCTTCGGCAGTATGAATAAGGATATCGCCATAAGGAAGATCAATAAAGGCACTGTGAATGCCTTTGTTATGTGCATAGCGCAAAGCATTGTATTCAGGCGAGGTACGCAGAAAAGGATAGTAACATTTGTAGTCATCTGCTTCTTCGCTGATATACTTTGCCGTGTCTTTATAGAAATAATAGAAGGCAACCGGCGGAACAGTATCCTTGTCAGTCAGTACGGGAATAAGCTTGTTGGCAGTTTCAGGACCTTCCACCAGAATGCAGTCAGGCTGATATGTTTCCATGACCTGCAGGAGATGGTAAGAACAGCCCGTACTGTGGTGACGCACGGGAAAGTACAAAATTTTGCGTGAATAATCAAAGGGTATCATTTCAGATATTTTCGTGCCGTGTAAAATTCCTTCCATAGTCCACCAACCTTTTCTGCCCGTTGTTTGACGACCGTACTGAAATAGCTTTTGAGCTTGTCCAGATCGTCTTTCGTATCCTTGCATACAGCATTGTTGAGATTCTGCGCCAGATCCGCCATACTCATTTTATCCTGTTCATAATACCATGCGTTGGCAAGTGTCTGATAATAGACAGAAACTGCTTCTGCTGTACTCATTACCGCCGAAGGACGCTCTATTTTTACTCCCATATCCGAAACACCTTCTCTGAGTTCATGGTAAGTCATTGCCAACAGTTCAGCAACATCGGCATCTATGGGCATTTCGATTTTGTCTGCAACGGCGCTTTCTCCAACTTCATTCAGAATAATCTGCTTTTCCAGACGGATATCCTTGACAGGTTCGACTGTTTCAAAATTGAAACGTCTTTTGAGCGCACTCGACATTTCATTAACGCCCTTATCCCTGATATTGGCTGTACCGATAATATTAAAACCTGCTTTTGCGAAAAGCAAACCGTCCTCTTCCAGTTCAGGTATATTCAGTACCTTATCACTCATGACGGAAATAAGGCTGTCCTGTATCTCGGCAGGAGTACGGGTGATTTCCTCAAAACGGGTAATAATCCCCTTTGACATACCGACATAAAGCGGTGACGGCACCAAGGCCTCACGAACAGGTCCCTTTGCCAGCAGCAAGGCGTAGTTCCAGCTGTACTTAATCATATCCTCAGTTGTACCGGCAGTACCCTGTACTGTATTGGTGCTGACACCGCTGATGGCTGCTGCAAGCAGTTCAGAAAGCATCGTTTTGGCTGTTCCAGGTTCACCGACAAGCATCAATCCACGACTGCCCGCCAAAGTGATAATACATCTTTCTACAAGGGCATCGTTGCCAAAGAATTTTTTGCGTATCTCTATTTTTTTGCCGCCGAATGTCAACGGCTTTGCAGAGCCAAGAATAAATGTCCTTACAGCCTTTGGTGACAGCTTCCAGTTATCGGGTTTTCTGGCGGTATCATTAGCGGCGAGGGCAGCAAGTTCTTCCCAGTAGCGCACCTCGACGGGCGGTTTGATATAGTTCTGTTCCATAACAGTTGTTCCTCCGTTTTTCTGAAATTGATATTTTGCAAGTACATTATAATACATTGTGTGAACGAATTCAATAGAACGTAAACACTCATCAGTCCCAAAAAAAGTTCATACATAAACCGCTGACAGCTCCGGCATCAAGAATAGTGTCTGAATTTCTCGCTGATAACGGAAGTGATTAG
>CADCQO010000008.1 GCA_902803585.1 uncultured Ruminococcus sp. | reverse complement strand
TTTTTGTTAGAATGGACGCTGAAGTCTGCTGTCAAGAAATGGAGGCTATAAATTATGGTATATGTATTTTTGGCAAACGGATTTGAAGAGATAGAAGCATTGACACCGGTTGATGTCCTTCGCAGAGGCGGAGTAGAAGTCGTTACAGTCGGTATCGGCACAAAAACCGTTGTCGGCTCACATAATATTATTGTTCAGGCGGATATCACTGACAGCGAACTGACGAATTTCAGCGGTGCAGAAGCGGTTGTGCTGCCCGGCGGTATGCCCGGTACATTGAATCTTGATGCTTCCGGAACCGTACAGAAGGCAATCCGTTATTGTGATGAAAAGGGAATTGTTATCGGTGCGATTTGTGCGGCTCCTTCCGTATTGGGCCGTGCCGGTATGCTCAGAAATAAAAAGGCGGTGTGTTTCCCGTCATTTGAAAGTGAATTGAAAGGATATATTCCGACAGATGATTACGTCTGCCGTGACGGTCATATTATCACCGCCAGAGGCATGGGCGTATCGCTGGAGTTTGGTCTGATGCTGCTTTCAGCGGTCAGAAATACGGCTGTATCCGATAAAGTGAAGACTTCTGTACAATGCAGATGAAAGATGTAAGGGCAGAAAAGAAGGAACTGCGGGCTTTTTTCAGGCAGGTACGCAGCAGTTTTACGGAAAGCGAAAAGCAGGCGCTGGATATTGCCATGCAGAAAAAGCTGTTTCTCCTGCATCAGTACCGTGTGGCTGATACCGTTCTGACTTATGTTTCCAAAGCGGCAGAGCCGGATACCTTCCGGATCATCAGAAAGGCATGGCGGGACGGTAAAAAAGTGGCTGTGCCGCGCTGCATTGACGGTATATGTGAAATGACGTTTTACTACATCACCAGTCTTGCACAGCTTGAAGCCGGCAGTTTCGGCGTCATGGAGCCGAATGCGGAAAAATGCCGGCCCTTTGAGGGTGACGGTCAGAACAGTATCTGTATTGTACCCGGAATGGCGTTTGACTGCGAAGGGTTCCGGCTGGGCTACGGAAAGGGCTACTATGACCGTTTTCTTTCAGGCTATGACGGCTTTACAATAGGGGTCTGTTACAGCAAATGCGTTAAATGGAGCCTGCCAAGAGGAAAGTATGACAAACCGGTCAGGATGCTGGTGACGGACAAGTTTTTCCGTAAAATCAGGTGTCCCGCAGAGCAAAGGAGGGCTTTCTCAGATGAGTGACGAGCTTGAAAAAAAGAGACAGGAACGAATCAACAGCTTCAGACTCAATATCAGTGAAGCAATCGAACAGGAAACAGAAAGTCAGTATACCGCCCCTTCAGAGGGAACAGAAACACCAGCGGCACAGACTCCGGAACCGCCGGAGGTAGACGGGGAAATCAACAGCTACAGTGCTGTTCCCGCACATGAAAACGGTGCAGTCGATAAAAAAATGCTCCGCAAGGCAAAGAAAATTGACCGCAAGCGCCGCAAAATTAAGGCAAAGAAGAACCGCATTATTTTCCGTATGGTCTGGATCGCAATGGTGATTTTCTTTTCTGTGATGGTCGGGGAATATGTCATGGTCGGCGTTCACGATGTACTGGGTGTCGGACGTGAAGAGAATAAAGTTGTTACTATCACGATTCCCCCGCATGCCGATCTGGACACGATCACGGATATACTGTATGATAACCACGTTATCGGCACAAAATGGTCGTTCAAGCTCTATGCTACCATGACAAAGGCGACAACCGGCTTTACGCAGGGGACTTTTGAGGTAGCAACAAACAAGGATTATCAGGCACTCATCAACTATATGCAGTCTGACATGAACCGTACAGACGTGGTAACCGTAAGATTTACCGAAGGTATGTCGCTGAAACAGTATGCAAAACTGCTGGAGGACAACAGAGTCTGCAGTGCTGATGAATTTATGAAGGCCTGCAGTTCCGATGCCTTTGACGATTACGAGTTTGTCAGCAGTATTCCGAACGTGTCAGCCCGTCCGGTGAAGCTGGAAGGCTACCTGTTCCCTGATACGTATGATTTCTTTGTCGGGGAAAAGGTTGATACGGTCATCGAAAAATTCCTCGCAAATTACCGCCGCAAGGTCTACGGCAAGAAGTCAAGAGTGCTTGGCTATGATAAGAAAATGACGATCGCAGAAAGAGCCGCTACAATCAATATGACGATGGAAGAGGTTCTGACGCTTGCTTCCCTGATTCAGGCAGAAGCGGCGAACAAGGACGATATGTACATGATCTCGGCAATTCTTCATAACCGTCTGGCAACCATTCCGAATGACGGTATGAATGAGAACGGTGAAGGCGGTCTGGCGTATCTCCAGCTTGACTCCACAAAGTATTATCCCTATACGTCCCTGCAGGATATTCCGCTGAGTGAGAGATCAAAATTCAAGAGTACTTATAACACCTATGACCATAAGGGCCTGCCGCCCGGACCGATCTGTAATCCGGGTCTTGAAGCAATTGAGGCGGCGCTGACAGTAGGCAAGACAGACAACTACTACTTCTGCCATAAGTCTGCTACCAGCACAGAAGCGGCTGTTGCTTATTATGCAAAGACGATGGAAGAACATATAGAAAATCTGAAAAAGGCAGGTTTGCAGTAAACAGCATTTTCCTGCTGAACGGAAGCACCTGAACAGCGTTTCGGGTGCTTTTGCCGTATTGACGGGAAAAAATGCCTGCTTCAGCGCCTGTTCATAATTTGTACAAATAAAATTAACAATCTGCTAATTTGTACTTTTTCCTAACTGTGTTACAATAGGAGTGTGTAGCAGTATTTGAGTAATGTCCGTTTTTGTGGATATAATACGTTTTGCGGGGGTCAGCAATATGGAATCATATTCTCAGCTTTACACAAAAAAAATCGTTGACTCGATTCTTCATGGTCTGGAGCAAAAGCACAGCAGTATTCTGTTTGTCAAACATTACAATACGCTGAATGTGCCGATTGACGATATTCAGGAAGCAGTCGACAACAGCAAAAGTAACATTGAACTGCTGTATCATGAATTTGCCGCTTCCAGAATGCAGGAAGCGTATGAACCGTTTCTGGGCTGGATCAAACAGCTTTACTTCAAATTCTACTATCATGTGCCTGTTTCCGATTTTTTAGAGCAGGCAGATGTCTATTATCTTGCTCGTTCCGTGTTTGAGTCCTATATTCTGACAGGCAAGTGCAAGCGCACCGAAGATATGATTGTGGTAGAAACAGAGTATGAACTCAAACGCTTTGCGGATTCTCTGGCAAAGCTCTTTGCCTATGTTTCACGGGAACACACCCTGTTTCTGGTGCTGAACCGTCTGCATATGGCGGAAAATTCTACACTGAATTTCCTGACAGAATTTATTGCCCGCAGTCATAAGAACATTTCCCTGCTGGCTAACTATAATGAGGCTTATGTTGTGCCTTCCTATACACAGTCCCGCTGGTCGTCTTTGGTGCGGAAAATCGAGGATCTGAATTATATGCTCGAATGGAATGTACAGGATGTACAGACCGATATCAATATCGCAGAGAGCTTTGACCCTGTTATGGCGGATTTTCAGAATTATCTGATTATGATTAACAATATGATCCAGACAGTCGCCATTCAGCAGGCAGTTTATTATCTGAAAATTCTCTATAACAAGATTTCTACCGAGAAGGTGACCATCAGCGCAAAAAACCGTGCAAGATTTTTCATTCTCTATGCACAGGCTTCTATTTACGATAAAAATATTTCCTACGCGCAGATGATGTGCGGGAAACTGAAAGATGTCAATTCCCGCCACCCCAATGCCAAATACACTTTCAAGTACTATTACATTCTGGCACTCTGTCAGAGTTTTGAAGGACAGCGCAGTCTGGCGGAAAGCAACGGCAATATGTGCATCAGGATTGCTGAAAAAATGGGTTCCGAAAAGTACCAGTTCCGTGCAAAGATGCTCAGTTACATATATGCGCTGGACAGCTGGAATAATTCCTACCGGTGGGACAAAAAATTTGAGGGCGAGGAAATTGATGCCTTCATCGAGGAAGCAATGTCCTATCAGGCATACAATCATCTGGCACATATTCTTTTCTTCGGCTGCGGCAATGAAAAGGAAAATTATACGAATGATTCCCTGACGCTGGAAGACACGAAGTATTTCAAAAAAGCGATGGAACTGGCGACCATGCTGAAAAATGAACGGCTGATGATCGCGGCATGGCGCAAAAATGTGTTTATGGCGCAGGGCTACGGCTGTTTCGGCTTTGTGGACTACTACTATAAACGCTGTCTGGAAATTATCGAGCGGCAGAATGACCCCGTTGAAGAAGCAATGATCTACAACGGTCTGGGCTTTAACCGCATTGTCAGCGAGCAGTTCACGCTGGCAAACGAATATTTCAACAAGGCGCTGAAAATCTTCTACGAGAAGAAGAAATATTATTTTGTTGCTGAAACACTCTATAACATGGCGACAAATGCTATTCTGGCGGATAACTATGAAACGGCCTACCATCATCTGACCTACTGTACCAAGATGCTCAAAGCAATCAAAAAGAACCGCATGAACGTCTGCAATATGTCAAAGGTTTACGGCATGATGGCATACTGCAGTTATAAAATGGGGATAGATTACAACG
>CADCQO010000007.1 GCA_902803585.1 uncultured Ruminococcus sp. | reverse complement strand
TGTCAAGAAAAAAGTCAGCCTTGCGGCTAACCGGCAATTCATCCCACCGCCTTAGAGGCGGGGGACTTCTTGCCCATTTAGGTTAAATCCGGTCATTGTGTGAAAAAAAGAAATGCAAATAATCATACGGAGGTCGTAGCAGATGAGCTTCAGTATTCTTGGTACAGGAAAGGCTGTACCGGATTATATTCTTACGAACGATGAGTTGTCCACGATGGTGGAAACAAATGATGAATGGATAAAGACACGCACAGGTATCGAAGAGAGACGTGTATGCAGGAATGAAACGCTGACGGAACTCACCGTCAGAGCGGCGAAGAATGCGCTGGAAGATGCCGGCGTTGCACCGTCACAGCTTGACCTGATTATCTGTTCGACCATGAGGGGCGAGAATATCACACCCTCGCCGGCGTGTATGATACAGAAGGAAATCGGTGCGGATTGTCCTGCTTTTGACGTGAACGCTGCCTGTTCCGGCTTTATTTATGCGCTGGACGTTGCAGACGGCTATTTTGTCAGAAAAAAAGTCAGATATGTGCTGATCGTTTCGATGGATAACCTTTCCAATATCATTGACTGGAAAGACCGTTCGACCTGCGTGTTGTTCGGTGACGGCGGAGCGGCGGCTGTACTGGGCGAGGGAGAGGATCTGCTTTCCGTCAATCTGACGGCATCGGGCAATGATGAGGTACTGCGTATTCCGCACGGTACCAACTCTTCACCGTTCTATGAGCATGAAGAAGAGAAAGCTGTCCTGCATATGGCGGGCAGTGAGGTATATAAATTTGCCGTGAATGCGATGTCTTCGGGCATCAAAAAGGCGGTTGCAGATGCGGGGCTGACAGAGGCGGACGTTGACCACGTTATCCCGCATCAGGCCAATATCCGCATCATCAATGCGTCCGCCAAGAATCTCGGCATTGACAGAAGCAGGTTTTTCTGCAATGTCAGTCACTACGGCAACACGTCCAGCGGAAGCGTACCGCTGGCACTGGACGAAGCCAACCGCTCAGGTGTCCTGAAAAAAGGCGATATTATCGCAATGTGTGCTTTTGGTGCAGGACTGACAACAGGAAGCTGTGTGATCCGCTGGAGTAAGGACAGCAGCGTTCAGGCTGAATGACAGAAAATACGACCGTTCCTCTCACAAAAGCGGTCGTATAATAAACATATGAGAACCCGCTTATCGGCGGTGACCTATCAACGGAGGAATATTTATGGCAAAAACAGCGTTGGTATTTTCGGGACAGGGAGCGCAGTACACCGGCATGGGCAAAGAACTGTATGAGTGCTCTGCGGCAGCAAAGGCTGTTTTCGATATGGCGGAACAGATTCGCCCCGGTACGATCAGACAGTGCTTTGAAGGAACGAAAGAAGAACTTTCCGTTACGATCAATACACAGCCCTGCGTATTCATTACCGATCTGGCAGCAGCGGCAGCCGTAGCAGAAAAGGGTATCCGTCCTGATTTTGTGGCGGGCTTTTCGCTGGGAGAGATTGCAGCGTTGGCATTTGCAGGAATGCTTTCGTATGAGGACGCTTTCCGTCTGGTCTGCAAGCGGGCTGAACTGATGGATCAGGCAGCGAAGGAATGTCCCGGCGCGATGGCGGCAGTTATGAAGCTGACACCGGAGCAGACAGAAGAAATCTGTTCTTCTTTTGCACAGGCGTATCCCGTCAATTACAACAGCCCCGCCCAGACAGTTGTCGCTGCGGCGGCGGACGAAATAGACGCGCTTTGTGCAAAGGTGAAGGAGCAGAAGGGAAAGGCTGTCAGGCTGGCAGTCAGCGGAGCGTTCCATTCACCGTTTATGGACAGTGCTTCACAAGGAATGCGGGCTTATCTGGAAAATGTCACGCTGGCAGAACCGCAGATTCCGGTTTATGCGAACTGCACCGCCGAGCCGTATGCGGGAGATTATAAAGCGTTGATTGCTGAGCAGATCAATCACCCCGTCAGATGGCAGAAAACCATAGAAAACATGGTGCAGGCAGGCACTGACCGCTTTATCGAGGTGGGTGTCGGCAAGACGCTGACAGGTCTGATTAAAAAGATCAGCGCAGAAGTCAGCGCTGTGAATATTGAGAATAAGGAGGGACTCGATGCGCTTGTATGAGCATCGGGGCAGAAATATGTTTGAATTGACAGGAAAAACAGCAGTGATTACAGGTGCTTCAAGAGGTATCGGCAAGGCGATTGCCATGAAATTTGCAGAGCAGGGCGCTGACATTGCCTTTCTTCATTTCAACGACAGCGAAAATGCCGCAGCAACAGCGGCAGAGCTGGAGGCAAAGGGCGTGAAGGTCAAGGCTTATGAATGCAACGTGGCAGACTTTGAAGCTGTACAGCAGACGGTGGCAGAGGTTCTGAATGACTTTGGTGAGGTACAGATCCTTGTCAACAACGCCGGCATCGTCAAAGACAAGCTGATTCTGGCAATGACAGAAGCGGACTTTGATGCTGTTATCAGCGTGAACCTCAAGGGCGCTTTCAATATGACAAAGGCGCTGTATCAGCACTTTATGAAGAAGCGCAGAGGAAGAATTATCAATATCTCCTCGATTGTCGGACTCAACGGCAACGCAGGACAGGCAAACTATGCTTCTGCTAAGGCGGGCATGATTGCGCTGACAAAATCCGTTGCAAAGGAACTCGGTTCCAGAAACGTAACGGCAAACGCCATTGCACCCGGCTTTATCAAGACGGATATGACAGACGGTATGCCGGAGAAGGCAAGGGAAGCAGCGCTGGCAGCAATCCCGATGAAGAGAGCGGGCATGGTTGATGATATTGCGAATACAGCCGTATTTTTAGCCAGTGACGAAGCCTCCTATGTGACAGGCGAAGTCATCAGGGTAGACGGCGGTATGGCAATGTAACAGCACCGCATAAGGCGAAGAAAAGGAAACACCCGACAGCCGCAGGGCTGCCGCAGATGAAAGCTGTTGCGCCCGAAAGGGGGCGGCGCAGGGAAGGATGATGAAGTGTATGAAAAGAGTTGTGGTAACGGGAATGGGTGCGGTTACACCCGTAGGCAATAATGTAGAAACCATGTGGGATTCACTGAAAAACGGCAGGAGCGGTATTACTCTTGTTACCCGTTATGACCCTTCACTGACAAAAGCGAAGGTTGTCGCAGAGGTCAAGGACTTTGACCCCTCAGAATACATTGACAAAAAAGAATGCCGCCGTATGGATCTGTATACGCAGTATGCAATGGCAGCGGCTGCACAGGCCGTAGCCGACAGCGGCATCATGGATAAGGTCGATCCGGAGCGTTTCGGCGTTTATGTCGGTTCCGGTGTCGGCGGTATCAGCACTTTCTATGAGCAGTGCAAAAATATGTTCAACGACAAGAATATTTCGCCGTTCTTCATTCCTATGATGATCAGCAACATTGCGGCGGGCAACATCGCCATCAGGTACAAGGCGCAGGGTCCCTGTCTGCCGGTTGTAACAGCTTGTTCCACTTCAACCCACGCTATCGGTGAAGCGTTCCGCCTTATCAAGTTCGGTTATGCCGATGCGGTTATCGCAGGCGGCGCAGAGGCTGCCCTTCATCCGCTGGCAATCAAGGGCTTTACAAGCTGCAAGGCGCTGACAATGAGTGAAGACCCCGCCAATGCTTCTATTCCTTTTGACAAGCGCCGCAATGGTTTCGTACTGGGCGAGGGCGCAGGCATGATGATTCTGGAGGAATATGAACACGCCGTCAGCAGAGGGGCGACCATTTACGCTGAAATCTGCGGCTACGGCAATACTTGTGATGCTCACCATGTAACAGCGCCTGATCCGGAAGCAGCAGGCGCGGCCCGCTGTGTACGGGAGGCACTCGATGAAGCCGGCTTTGACGGCAATGCTGAGGCATTATACATCAATGCACACGGAACCAGCACACCGATGAACGATGTGACGGAAACAAAAGCCTTCAAGAAGGTACTCGGAGAGTCCGCTTATCAGGCGCATATCAGCTCAACAAAGTCCATGACAGGACATATGCTCGGTGCAACGGGTGCGGTTGAGGCAATTGCTGCGGTGCAGGCACTCAGAACGGGTATCGTTCCGCCGACAATCGGCTATCAGGAACCGGATCCGGAATGCGACCTCAACTATACGCCGAATCAGGCAGTTGAAGCAGATCTGCATATGGCGATTTCAACTACCTTCGGTTTTGGCGGACATAACGCCTGTATTGCATTTCGTAAATCATGAAGGTGGGGGACAGTCAATGTATAGTGTGGAAGAAATCAAAGAACTGCTCAGGGCATTTGATGCGTCCAAAGCAACCAGACTTTCCCTGCAGGGGGAGAATGGTGAAAAGCTGACAATCTCACAGGAAACAGCCGGAACCCCTGTATGTGCTCCGGCGGCTGTACCTGCTGCGGAACAGACACCGGCACAAAAGCAGACCGCTGCTGCCGCCCCTGCCCGTGAAGAGGCAAAGCAGGAGGAAGGCGTACCGGTTACTGCGCCGATGATCGGTGTGTTCTATGCTGCACCGTCACCGGATAAAGACCCGTATGTATCCGTTGGCTCAAAAGTCAGCAAGGGCGATGTATTGTGCCTGATCGAGGCAATGAAGCTGATGAATGAAGTGACTGCCGAACGCAGCGGCGAAATTACCGCTGTCTGTGTTGACAACGGTCAGGTAGTAGAATATGGTCAGCCTCTTTTCCGCATAAAGTAATTGTATCGGGAGAAACAACATTATGAATAAACAAGAGTTGGAAGCAATCATTCCTCACAGAAATTCTATGCTTCTGGTTGATGAAGCCACCAAGACCAGTGAAACGACCTGTGAGGGAAAGAAATATATTACCGGTAATGAATGGTTTCTGGACGGACATTTTCCGGGACACCCTGTTGTACCGGGCGTGATCCTGTGTGAAATGATGGCGCAGGCAAGCTCCGTTATCATTGCTGAGGTATCCGCCAAGAGTGTGCCTTTCTTTACGGGTATCGACAAAGCAAAATTCAAGCATCAGGTCGTACCGGGTGATACCTTTGAAATCAAATGTGAGCTGACCAGAAACAGAGGTATGTTTTACTTTGTCACGGGTAAGGGCTACGTCAACGGCAAAATTGCTGCTCAGGCTGAATTTTCCTTCGCCCTCATTCCCAAAGAAAAAGTAGAGATAAATGGGTAACAGCTGACGGCGGCTATCCGTTAGCTGCCTACACGGGGGTGTGAGGAATGTTTTCTAAAATACTGATCGCCAATCGGGGCGAGATTGCCGTAAGAATTATACGTGCCTGCCGTGAGATGGGTATTTCGACGGTGGCGGTGTATTCTCAGGCGGATAAAGATGCCCTCCATGTCAGAATGGCGGACGAAAGCTATTGTATCGGCAGTGCACAGGTGGCGGACAGCTATCTGAATATGGCGGCTATTCTGGAGGCGGCTGTTGTATCGGGGGCGCAGGCAATCCACCCCGGTTATGGTCTGCTGTCCGAAAATGCGAAATTTGTGTCGCTCTGTGAGAAGTGCAACATCGAGTTCATCGGTCCCTCGGCGGCGATGATCGAAAAGTTAGGGGACAAAGATGAAGCCCGCAAGACAATGCGCGCGGCAGGCGTACCGGTCACGCCGGGAAGCGATGTCATAGAGGATATTGATGAGGCGAGAGCCAATGCACAGGCCATCGGCTTTCCGCTGCTTGTCAAGGCACGTTCCGGCGGCGGCGGACGCGGTATCCGGCGTGTAGACCGCATAGAGGATTTTGACAACGCTTTTCTGTCAGCCAAGGCAGAGGCACAGAGTGCCTTTGGGGACGGGGCTGTCTATATGGAAAAATTCATTACGCCCGTCAAACATATCGAAATGCAGCTGCTGTGCGACAAGTACGGCAATGTAGTTTGTCTGGGAGAAAGAGAGTGTTCTGTTCAGCGCAAAAATCAGAAGCTGATAGAGGAATGCCCTTCACCGGCTATCACACCGGAACTCAGACGGCAGATGATGGATGCCGCTGTCAAAGCCGCCAGAGCTGTCAATTATGAAAATGCAGGAACCGTTGAATTCCTGCTGGATCAGGACAAGCATTTTTACTTTATGGAGATGAACACCCGTCTGCAGGTCGAGCACCCTGTCACCGAAATGGTCGTGGGAATTGACATCGTACAGTGGATGATCCGCATTGCATCGGGTGCCAGGCTGACAGTCACACAGGACAGAGTCTATATGCACGGCAATGCCATTGAATGCCGCATCAATGCGGAAGATGCTGACAACAATTTCCGTCCGAGCTGCGGTACGCTGGATTTCATACATATTCCCGGCGGTCCCTGTGTGCGGTTTGATACAGCGATCTACCAGAATTATCAGGTACCGCCGTATTACGATTCGATGATCGGCAAGCTGATTGTACAGGCGCGTTCCCGCGAACTGGCAATACGCAAAATGAAAATGGCGCTTAGTGAGCTGACCATCAACGGTATCAAGCATAACCGTAATCTCCATATTGATATATTATCTGACCCCGCTTTTGTATCGGGTACTTATACCACGAATTTCATGGCGGAGCGTCAGGAAAAGCTCGACAGAAAAAAGGACGGGCAATAAAAAACGTACCGGAAGCACCGTTTTGCAGGGAGTACCGCGCGGTGCTTTGTCGGTTTGTCAAGAAATACGCTATTGTTAGCGACAGATGGGTCAGGTGGTTGAATTGCCGGATATTTTTAATTTCCTCAAGCCGAAAAACGAGTTGGAAAATCAGGGCGGGTTTGTAGAAAATCATCCGTATATTCCAGAGGAATTGTGGGTCAAGTGTCCTGTGTGCAAAGCAGCGATGCTTTCTTCTGATCTGATGGATAATCATAAGGTCTGCCTGAAATGTAACTATCATTTCCGTATTGCTGCCAGACAGCGCATAGAAATGACGATAGATGAAGGCACTTTCACCGAGATGGACGCAGAAATGACCTCTGCCAACAAAATCGACTTTCCGGACTATGAGAAGAAGCTGAAAAGCGCAAAACTCAGCAGCGGTGAAAATGAATCTGTTCTGACGGGAGTAGGCTGCATCAACGGTGAAAAAACCGTGATCGCTGTGATGAACTCTCAGTTCATGATGGGTTCGATGGGTACGGTGACGGGTGAAAAAATCACCAGAGCCTTTGAATATGCGACTGACAAGCGTCTGCCCGTGATTATCTTCACTGTTTCAGGCGGTGCAAGAATGCAGGAGGGTATTTTGTCGCTGATGCAGATGGCAAAAACCAGCGGTGCGGTCAAACGGCACAGTGATGCCGGTCTGCTGTACATTACTGTCCTGACCGATCCGACAACGGGCGGCGTGACGGCGAGCTTTGCGATGGAGGGCGACATTATCCTTTCAGAGCCCCGTGCACTGATCGGCTTTGCAGGCCCCAGAGTCATTGAACAGACGATACGCCAGAAGCTGCCGAAGGATTTCCAGTCCGCTGAATTCCTTCTGGAAAAGGGCTTTATTGATGCGGTGGTCGAGCGCAGGAACATGAAAGATACCCTCGCCAGACTGATAAGACTGCATCCCGACACCATGCAGAAGAAGGAGGTGGCAGCTGATGAGCGCGTTTGACCATGTAACGGCTGCCAGAGCCAATGACCGACCCACTTCTATTGACTATATCACCCGTATTTTCGGTGACAGTTTTTTTGAGCTTCACGGTGACAGACGTTTTGCTGATGACAAGGCGGTGATCGGCGGTATTGCAGAACTGAACGGAAAACCCGTCACGGTGATCGGTCTGGAAAAGGGACGCAACCTCAAGGAACGCATGAGCCGCAATTTCGGTTCGGCGCACCCTGAAGGCTACCGCAAAGCCCTGCGTCTGATGAAGCAGGCGGAAAAGTTCCATCGTCCGGTTATCTGTTTTGTTGATACGTCCGGCGCATACTGCGGCATCGGGGCAGAAGAAAGAGGTCAGGGACAGGCGATTGCTGAGAACCTGATGGAAATGATGACGCTGAAAACACCTATTCTTTCTATTTTCATCGGAGAAGGCGGCAGCGGCGGTGCGCTGGCACTGGCAGTCGCTGACGAGGTATGGATGCTGGAAAATGCGATCTACTCCGTTATTTCGCCGGAGGGCTGTGCAAGTATCCTCTGGAAGGACTCCAGCAAAACGGCGGAGGCCTCCGAGTGCCTGAAGCTGACGGCACAGGATCTGTTTAAACTGGGTGTCATCGAAAGAATTATACGGGAGCCTAAAGACATCGAAAGCAAGCTGTTCGATGGTCTGAAAAATCTGATTGCCGAAACCTTTGCCAAAAAAGCGGCACTCAGTCCCGAAAGGCTGATTGAACTGCGCTATAACCGTTTCCGCAAATACTGATTTTACCGTTTGGCAAGGTGTTTATAAAATTGTTTTTACTGTTAAAAGCCTCCCTCACCTCACCGTGAGGGAGAAAACTTTTTATATCGTGTATGCGGCACATTGTTGTCGGGTGGTGCGCTGAATGATGAATTGATTCGGTCAAAGCCCAACGTAAAAGGAACGGAGGAAAAAAGAAGTGGAATTGAATATTGTGTTAGTGGAACCGGAAATTGCGCCAAATACGGGAAATATTGCGAGGACGTGTGCGGCAACCGGCGCAAGGCTTCATATCGTGAAACCGATGGGATTTACGCCGACCGACAAGAAACTTAAACGGGCAGGTCTGGATTACTGGCATTTCCTTGACATTACTTACTACGAAAATTTAGACGATTTTTTTGACAAAAACAAAGACGGTATTTTCTACTACTTCTCCACAAAAGCGCCTCATACTTACACCGACATTCGTTATCCTGACAAGTGCTATATCGTCTTTGGCAAGGAAACGGCAGGTTTGCCGGAGTGGCTGCTGTTTCAGAATCCGGACACAACGGTTCGCATTCCCATGATTGAAAAGGCGAGAAGTCTTAACCTGTCCAATTCTGTTGCCGTCGCTGCTTATGAGATTCTGCGTCAGTGGGATTATCCGGAATTGCAGAATTACGGCCGTCTGCGGGAATTCAATTGGGAAGATGCGGAATAACAAGAAAAGAAAATACGAGGAGAACACACTATGATTACTGTATCCAATGTATCTATCAATTTCAGCGGCACACCGCTGTTTTCGGACGTTGACCTGAAGTTTACGGACGGCAACTGTTATGGCATTATCGGTGCGAACGGTGCGGGAAAATCCACCTTTCTGCGTGTGCTGTCGGGCGATCTGGAGCCGACCAAGGGCGAAGTCATTATTCCCGAAAACACAAGAATGTCTGTACTGAAACAGGATCATTTCGCTTTTGACAGCTACACCGTACTGGACACCGTTATCTATGGCAACAAAAAACTCTATGACATCATGAAGGAAAAAGATGCTATCTACCTCAAGGAGGACTTTTCTGAAGAGGACGGTATCCGTGCGTCCGAACTGGAAGCAGAATTTGCAGAGCTGAACGGCTGGGAAGCGGAAAGCGATGCCTCCAAGCTGATTCAGGGTCTGGGTCTGCCGGAAGAGATTCTTTCCGCCGCTATGAGCACCCTCACCGGCAACGAAAAAGTAAAGGTGCTGCTGGCACAGGCACTGTTCGGCAATCCTGAAATCATTCTTCTTGACGAGCCGACCAACAACTTAGATGTCAAGGCTATCGCATGGCTGGAAGATTTCATTCTGGACTATGAGGGGACGGTCATTGTCGTATCCCATGACCGCCATTTCCTCAATACCGTCTGCACACACATGGTTGATATCGACTACAACAAAATCAAGCTCTATGTCGGCAACTATGAATTCTGGTATGAGTCCTCACAGCTGATTCAGGCAATGATAAAACAGCAGAACAAGAAAACCGAAGAGAAAATCAAGGAACTTCAGAGCTTTGTACAGCGTTTCTCCGCCAATAAATCCAAATCAAAGCAGGCAACCTCCCGCCGCAAGCTGTTGGATAAGCTGACCGTTGAAGAACTGCCCGCTTCCAGCCGCCGCTATCCCTTTGTCAGCTTTACGATGGACAGAGAAGTCGGAAAGGAAGTCCTGACGGTAGAAGGTCTGACCAAGACCATTGACGGCGAAAAGGTGCTGGATAACGTTTCTTTCCGCATTGAACGCACAGACAAGGTCGCTTTCCTGTGCGAAAATGAAAATGCCGTTACTGCCCTTTTTGAAATTCTCACAGAACACATGACACCCGATGCAGGTACTTTCAAGTGGGGCATCAGCACGTCACAGTCCTATTTTCCGAAGGACAACACCGCCTTTTTCGAGGGCAACAAGCTGTCTATTCTTGACTGGATCCGTCAGTATGTCAGGGGCAACGACGACACAGACACCTATCTGAGAGGTTTTCTCGGAAGAATGCTGTTTTCAGGAGATGATGTATTCAAGCCTGTTGACGTACTGTCAGGCGGTGAGAAAGTGCGCTGTATGCTGTCCCGCATGATGATGTTCGGCGCAAACTGCCTGATTCTCGATCAGCCTACCAACCATCTTGATCTGGAATCTATTACAGCCGTCAACAAAGGTCTGCAAAGTTTCAAGGGCGTTGTGCTGTTTACTTCGCATGACCATGAATTTATTTCAACGGTAGCCAACCGTATTATCGTACTCGAAAAGGACGGTATTCGTGATGTAACGGAATCCTATGACGAATATCTTGCAGAGCGTTATCAGGTGAACTGACAGGAGGCTTTTAACAGTTAAGACGATGTTATAAAAAGTTATAAAAATACGTTGACTT
>CADCQO010000006.1 GCA_902803585.1 uncultured Ruminococcus sp. | reverse complement strand
GCGGTATGTTTGCACGTTATCGGGCATTTATCTGGCGTGACGGCCGTATTGAGCCTGTTCCCTATCCCGACACCATCGAATTGTCTTCGCTGAAAAGCTATGAACTGCAGCGTCAGGCCGTTGTTGACAACACACTGTCTTTCCTTCATGGTACAGAAGGCAACAACTGCCTGCTTTACGGTGACAGGGGAACGGGAAAGTCCTCTACTGTCAAGGCTATCCTCAACGCTTACTGCAAGGACGGTCTGCGTATGGTTGAAATGCCCAAGGACAGACTCGGTGATTTTCCCCTGCTTGTAGAAAAACTGGCGGAGCTGCCCCTCCATTTTATCATTTTCATTGACGACCTTTCTTTCTCCAGCGACGATAAAAGCTATGCACAGCTTAAGGCCGTACTGGAAGGCGGTCTGGCAGTGCGTCCGGCAAATACCCTGATCTATGCGACCTCCAACCGCCGTCATATCGTGAAAGAGAGCTTTTCGGAACGCAGCGGCGACGATATTCACGCCAATGACACCATGCAGGAAACGCTGTCCCTTTCTGACCGTTTCGGCTTGTCCGTGAATTTCTCAAAGCCCACGAAGGAGCAGTATCTCACGATTGTGTTCGCTCTGGCAAAAGAAAAACACCTCATGATGGGCGTAGACGAGCTGACAAGAGAAGCCGAACAATTCGCTATCAGCCGCGGAGGACGTTCTCCCCGCTGTGCAAGACAGTTCATTGCAGCCATGCAGACCAGACTGGACTTACAGAACGGGTAACCTGAAACAATAACTGCAAAAAAAGGAGGCTGCCGGCATGAAAAAAATAGGTGTCATACTGCTGACCGCAGTCATAGCGGTTTTCTGCTGTGCCTGCTCGCTTACTCAGCGAAAAGAATTTCCCGTCACCATCGCCCACTGCACGATCAGTGAAAAACCTGACGGTATTGTGTGCCTGAGTGATTCTGTGGCTGATATCCTGATTACCTGCGGTTACGCTGACAGAATTGTCGCCCGTTCCGATGAATGTACCCAGCCCGAATTGTCAGACATTCCGTCTGTCGGAAAAAAAGACCTTCCTTCCGTACAGCAGATTCTGGAAACAGAAGCGGATATTGTCTTTGCCGACAAGACCGTTGACAATGATGTTTATGAGGAAATCAGAAACAGCGGTGTCACTGCACTTATCATGGTTCCCGCCAAAAATGCCGCCGAACTGATCCGGCTGTATGAAAATATCTGCGCAGTGACGGACGGACAGTACAGCGGCAGGGAAAACGGTGCAGAAAAGGCGCGCAGTATGCTTATCACCATCAACGACCTCGAACGCACCATACCCGATCATACTGCTGATGTCAAATCATGTTACGTGTACGATATCACGGGAAAATCCGCTAACAACAATTCCATTGAAGGAAAGATATTTTCCTACATGAATGCGGTCAATGTCTGCGTTACGGCATACGATCCGGACGATATGCTTTTTTGTATCCAGATGTCCGATCCCGATTGTATTTTCTGTGCGTCAGGCGTAAAGAATCAGATGCTCACCGATCCGGATTTCAGTATGCTGAAAGCTGTCAAAAACGGAAGAGTTTACGAAGTCGATGCACTTTCCCTTCATCGTCAGGGAAGCAGTCTGGCACAGGCATTATCTTTTATGCTCGATTGTCTGTATGGCCATTCTGAAAATGTACCGATTATCGAACCGTCAAAGGAAGAAAGCTCCAGACCGGAACAAAGCTCCAAGCCCGAAGAAAGCTCCAGACCGGAGGAAAGCTCCAAGCCCGAAGAAAGCTCCAGACCGGAGGAAAGCTCCAAAACTGAGGAAAGCTCTCAGATACAGGAAAGTTCTCAGGAAATAATCTGGCCGTTTGAAGAAAGCTCGGATTATGAGGTGATCTGGCCGTTTGAAGAGTACTCACAGGAAGAAAGCTCTCAGGAAGAAGAAAGCTATGAACCCGACGAAAGCTCCCAGTCTGACGAAAGCTCCCAGACGGACGAAAGCTCTCAGTCTGATGAAAGTTCTCAGTCTGATGAAAGTTCTCAGACGGACGAAAGCTCTCAGTCTGATGAAAGT
>CADCQO010000005.1 GCA_902803585.1 uncultured Ruminococcus sp. | reverse complement strand
TTTCATGCTGAGGGTGTTCCTCTTATTATTGCAAAAGAATTACCCTATCCCGTCCATGACAGGATACGGTAATGCAGTTCACGCATAATTATACAACAAAACACCTCATAATGCAAGTTTTGCCCTATCATTCTGTAAAAGAATCACAGAGCAAAAAAGAGAGGTTCACTTCATTCTGTCACGCAGCCGGACGGCAAGCTCTTTGAGTTCTTCTGCACCCTGCGGGAAAACGGAAAGACTGCTGATGGCCTCTTCTGTCAGGGCAGCACTGCGCTTTCTGCACTCCTCTAACCCCAGCAGAGAAACATAGGTAGATTTATGATTGTCTGTATCACTGCCTATCGGCTTGCCAAGTGTCGCTTCATCTGATATGACATCCAGCATATCATCGACAATCTGAAATGCCAGACCAATACACTCCGCATAGCGTTCCGCCGCCTGACACTGTACTTCATCAGCGCCGGCGGATATACATCCCATCAGACACGCCGCCTTTATCAGTGCTCCCGTTTTCTTTCTGTCCATAACCGCCAGATGTTCTGCTGAAACTGTCTTATTTTCGCTCTCCATGTCAATGATCTGACCGCCTATCATTCCTTCTGCACCAGCACATGAAGACAGAATTTTTCCCGCCTTTACACACTTTTCATAACCGTTCAGAGCAGCTGCCTGTTCAGAAAGCACCGTTTCAAAAGCCAGCGTCAGCAGGGCATCTCCTGCCAGCACCGCCGCCGCTTCACCAAATACCTTATGGTTGGTGGGCTTGCCCCTGCGCATATCATCGTCATCCATGCATGGAAGGTCATCATGGATCAATGAATATGTATGTATCATTTCTATTGCACAGGCAAACGGCAGGGCTGCCTCCTCACTGCCGCCGCACAATTTCGCAAAAGCCAGTGTCAGTTTTGGACGGATACGCTTTCCGCCTGCTGTCAGGCTATAACGCATAGCATCAACGGCCGTTCGGATCAGCGGCTCTTCCGGCGGTAAAAAGGATAATATTGCCTCTTCCAATGTTTCAGCACTCAGACTCATGTTGTTTCCTCCTCAGTGTTTTTTATGTCAGTAATAGCAGTGATTTTCTGTTCTGCTTTCTGTAGAATGTCGTAACACGCCTTTGAAAGTCTGACACCCTCTTCAAACAGTTTCATGGACTCCTCTAAAGTCAATTTCCCGCTTTCGAGCTGTGTGACAATTTCCTCCAGACGAAGCATCGACTGCTCATAATCTATTCTTTTAGCCACGCAGGTTCTCATTCCTTTCCGTTACTTTGCCTGTCAATGTTCCATCCTGCAAAACTACCGTAATGCTATCGCCTGCTTTTGCCTGCCGCACAGAACAAATGATTTGTTCTTCCTTCTTGGCAATGGCGTAACCTCTGGCGAGCACTTTCAGCGGACTGAGTATCTCCAGTTTGGCACTGACGGCTGTAAAACGCTTCTGTTCCTTTGCACAGCATTGGCTGAATCCTGCTGTCAGACGATTGGAAAGCATTTGCAGCTTCATTTTTCGATAGTCAGTCAGATCTTGCGGAGAACGAAGCACCCGTGTATTCTGCAAACGATGCAGTCTTGTTTTTTCCTGCAAAAGCCTGCTTTGTATCGCTTCACGCAGACGCTCATCATAAAAGCTCACGTCTGCACGCAGGGTATCTATGTCGGGAGAAACCAGTTCCGCTCCCGCTGACGGTGTGGAAGCTCTTACATCAGATACAAAATCGCAGATGGTAAAGTCCGTTTCATGACCGACAGCCGAAACAACCGGTATACGGCACTCATAAACGGCATATGCGAGCGCTTCATCATTGAATGCCCATAAATCTTCGGCAGAGCCCCCGCCCCGTCCGATGATAATAACATCAGCACAGGCGAGCCTGTCAAATTTTCGGACAGCTTCCGTCAGTTCGGCGGCTGCATTGCCGCCCTGTACCATCACCGGACACATAATCACCTCACCAAGGGGATAGCGGCGTTTCAGAATACGCATAATATCCTGCACCGCTGCACCTGTAGGCGATGTGATCACACCGATTCGACGAGGATATCTCGGAAGCGGCTTTTTATGTGCTTGGTCAAACAGTCCTTCACTTTGCAGTCTGGCTTTTAACTGCTCAAAAGCCAGATTCAGCGCTCCTGCACCATCCGGCTTCATTTCTTCGATACTGATCTGATAAGAACCTGTTGCTTCATACAATGTGATATTTCCCCTGACCAGCACCTTCATGCCGTTCTGCGGTCTGAACTGCAGTCTTGCAGCATGACCCGCAAACATCACCGCTTTCACAGCACTCCGCTCGTCTTTGAGTGTCAGGTAAATATGTCCGGAACGGTAATGATTGGTCAGGTTGGAAATTTCTCCTTTGAGCCAGATGTTTTTCAGACGTCTGTCAGATTCCAACAGCATTTTAACATACAAATTCAGCCCTGAAACTGTAACAACATTATTCATGCTTCTTTCACTCACTCAAACCGGATTTGTCCTTCTGCGGCATCAGGAACCTCAAAACCCAGATGCAGACAGGCGGCTCTGGTAATACAGCGTCCTCTGGGGGTACGATTCAAAAAACCGATCTGCATCAGATACGGCTCTATAACATCTTCAATCGTGACCGCTTCTTCTCCGATGGCAGCCGCCAGCGTTTCCAGACCTACCGGACCGCCCCGATAGAATTTTACAAGAGCGGTCAGCATTCTGCGGTCGTTGGCATCCAGCCCCAGTTCGTCCACTTCCAGCCGTTCCAGTGCAGTGCGGGCTGTTGACAGCGTGATCACACCGTTAGACAATACCTGTGCAAAATCCCGCACACGTTTCAGCATACGGTTAGCAATTCTCGGTGTGCCGCGGGAACGGGATGCAATCTCCAGAGCGCCTTCCTGTTCTATTGCAATATTCAGAATGCCGGCACTTCTGCAGATAATCCGTGCCAGTTCCTCCGGCGTGTACAGTTCCAAACGCAGACACACACCGAAACGATCCCGCAGCGGTGCTGTCAATTGTCCTGCACGCGTCGTGGCACCAACCAATGTGAAATGCGGCAGCGGTAAATGATAAGATGCTGCCATTTGTCCTTTTCCTGTGACAATGTCAATAGCAAAATCTTCCATCGCCGGATAAAGAATTTCTTCAACCGCTCTTGAAATACGATGAATTTCATCAATAAACAGAACGTCTCCCTCATTGAGATTCGTGAGAATTGCCGCCAGATCTCCGGGCTTTTCAATAGCAGGGCCTGAAGTGATGCGGAGGTTTACGTTCATTTCGTTGGCGATAATACCTGACAAGGTTGTTTTGCCCAGTCCCGGCGGACCATAAAGCAACACATGATCCAGTGATTCATGCCGCTGTCTGGCCGCTTCCATAAAGACTGCCAGATTCTGCTTTGCCTTTTCCTGACCGATATAGTCATGCAGCGTTCTCGGACGCAGCGGGTTATCACTGTCGTTTTCTCCCATAATTTCTGTAGGTGATACGATGCGGTTTTCAAAGTCAAACTCTTCCATATTCTGTCCTTTCTCCTGTACAGACAACGGTAGTCAAAACAAAGGAACTCTGTATTATTGTTTGCCGATTGCTTTCAGCGTTTGTGAAATAATCGTTTCAACGGGCAGGGTCACATCGATTCCTCCCATAAAGGGCATAACTTCCTCCGGTGTATATCCCAGCACCGCCAGCGCAGCAACTGCCTGCGGCAAATTACCGTTTACCGCTGCAGAAACCGGTGCAGTATTCGCAGAAACAACAGCCGTTTCTGTAATGCCTAATTTCTTGATCTTATCTTTCAGTTCCAGAATAATGCGCTGTGCCAGTTTGCTGCCGACACCGCTTGCTTTGGTGAGCGTTTTGCTGTCACCAAGTGAAACCGCCAGCGCCACCTGTTCCGGTGTCAGTACCGATAAAATGGCTAAAGCGACTTTTGCACCGACTCCGCTGATGGACATCAGCATCACAAAACAATTACGCTCTGCGGTTGTCGCAAAGCCGCACAGTTCTACGGCATCCTCCCTTACCAGCATCTGCGTGTAGAGCATGGCGTTCTCTCCTGCTGCCGGCAAAGAACGAAGCGTATTCATGGTTGCCAGACATTTGTAGCCGACTCCCCCGCATTCGATGACAACAAAGTTCGGTTCCGTATGTATGATTTTTCCATTCAGACTGTATATCATGTGATTGTCTCCTGTTGTTTATTTTTGTACACCATGAAAAGGCTTTTCCAGATAAAACAGTTCTTCTGTACCTTTCAAAGTCATTCCGTCAAAGTCCATTCGCAGAACATATGGCATCCAGTTAATGATCCGCATAAACTGTTCGTAACCAAAGGACGAATCAAAATAATGAATAATTGTCGATAATGCTGTTCCATGTGTGCCGATCAGGACGTTTTCATTTTCATGCTCTTTCAGAATATCATAAAGAGCGGCAATATTTCTTTGCTGCGTAGAGTGCAGGCTTTCGCCGCCTTCCTCGCAAAACGAAAAATCCGCCCAGCGTTTACGGAACATTTCAGGGCTGTTACCGCTGCCACCTGTATTGTCCCGTTCACGCAAACGAATATCTGTTGTCAGTGTCAGGGTCTGTGCATCAATAATCGGCTGTATTGTTTCTATGCTCCTGCGGTAGGGACTGGATACTGCTGCATTAAAACACACATTTTTCAATGCTTCTGCTGCTTTCAGGCGATCCTGTCTGCCTGCTTCAGACAAACGAAAAGTGCTGTTTTCTCCTGTACGGTAGTCCGGCTGTGCATGGCGCACAAAGTACAGGTGTGTCATGTTTTTCAACTCCTTTGGTTCAATAACTGCCGCAGCCGCGTACCAGAACACTGGGCGTGACAGATCGCAATAGCCAGTGCATCAGCTGTATCATCCGGCTTCGGCACTTTTTCTAATTTCAGTAATCTTCGGGTCATTTCCATTACCTGCGGTTTATGTGCCTGACCGTACCCTGTGACGGCCGTTTTGACCTGCAGGGGCGTATATTCACTGATGGGAATATTGCTGTTCTGTGCGGCCAGCATAATAACCCCCCTTGCCTGTGCTACGTCAATGGCGGTTTTCTGATTGTTCTGGAAATACAGGCGTTCAATCGACATTTCATCAGGGTCATTGCGGATAATCACCGACAGTATACCGTTATAAATCTGCTGTAAACGCTGCGCAAAGGGAGTATCGGCATCTGTTGTGACTGCGCCGTAATCTACTGCATAATAGCGTCCGCCGCTGAACTCAATAACCCCATAACCTACGATTGCATAGCCGGGATCTATTCCTAAAATTCTCATAGTCCTTCTCCGTTTCCCTTCAGAAATCTCCTTTTATTTTACCACATTTCAAAAGTGCGTTCAAGTGCTATGAACAAATGTTTGCATGATGTGTAA
Source organism: uncultured Ruminococcus sp. (assembly GCA_902803585.1). Lineage (GTDB taxonomy): Bacteria > Bacillota > Clostridia > Oscillospirales > Acutalibacteraceae > UBA1213. Next base: position 1,647 of record CADCQO010000005.1, on the reverse strand, counting down.
AAAAACAGACCTGTCCGGACGGCTTGAAAACCGCAGAACCGGACAGATCTGTCAACCGTCAGGGGACTCCTGCCGGTCAGAACTCTTATTGATAGAACCATGGAAAAAATTTGCACATCAGAACTTTTCTGCGGAGTTCCGGTGCAGTCAGACGGGAAATTTTCAAAAGACGGGTGTATCCCTTCTGCTTCAGGGATTTCTGGATAGCAGCAGAGGAAAAGCCCTGCTTTTTGAGGATATCTACAACAGACATCACAACAGACGGCAGTTTCTGACATTCAAATAATTCTGTCAGACGAAGGTTATCCCTGCGCTGCAGCTTGAGCGTATCATATACCTTCAGCATTGCCTCAATTCGCTCATAGCAGTTGATATTTTCACTGTTGGGGTCTTTGAACACACTGTTCTCCGCATGGTGTTCCAGAAGAATATCAGCGCAGGCAATCTCCGGCTGATACAGCAGTACGTTATAAATAAAGGCTTCGACATATCCGAAATGACAGTCCTCATAAAATTTGATGTGATTTCGCAGAAGATATTCGCGCTTGATGATTACTGCCGTGAAATCGAAAAACTTGCGGGCATAAATCAATTCGCTCAGCAGGTCATCTGCCGTCATCTTTTCAGCGTCCCCGTTAACACCGGTTTCCGCAGGTACAACAGCGGCACCGGCCTGAGAAGGTACTGCCAGTACAAACTCTGCTGCTGTTTTTTCTGCTGCTGCAAGATATGCCGGAAGGTAGTTTTTGTATCCGCGGCTTGGGTAGACAAAAGTAATGTACTTTCCGTCTGATTTATAAATGCCTGTATTCAGTGCAGAACTGATGCTGCTGCCGCCGCTCTGAATGACACAGCCCCTCAGGTTATTATTCTTGATTTCTTCCAATGCCCAGATAACACTGTCATCAGATGAATTCATATCAATCACAATGAACTCAACTTCAACATCAGTCAATTCGGCAGAAATCCGCTTGATGAGATCCGAGACATGATATTTATTATTCTTTGACGGGATAATAACAGACAAACTGATATTGGCCATAGTGTTGCTCCTTACGCTGCATTGTTCACTGATATCCTGTACTTTCCGGCAACGGTCAGCCGATCTTGTCTTTAATCAGGTCGGCGGTTTCCTGTGCCAGCTTATGGATAAGTTCCTGATCCATACCTTCCAGCATTACACGCACCAGCGGTTCTGTGCCTGACAAACGCACCAGAATTCTGCCGTCCTCGCCCAGTGTGTCCCTGACCTCTTCGATCTTGTCCTTGATGGCCTGATTGGTAAAGAAATGCAGTTTGCCTTCATTTGTTACCTGCACATTGATCAGCACCTGCGGGTAATGTGTCATCAGTGTGGCAATACTGGAGAGCTTTGCCTGTCTTCTGTTGACCAGACTCAGCAGCTGGGCGGCTGTCAGCTGACCGTCACCCGTTGTAGAATAGTCCAGAAAAATAACATGACCTAACTGCTCGCCGCCAAAGTTATAGCCTTCCCGCAGCATGGCTTCCAGTACATAACGGTCGCCTACATTTGTCGAAACAAATTTCAGACCGTTGTCGGCACAAAAACGGCTAAAGCCCAGATTCGACATTACTGTGCCGACAGCCGTGTTTTTGCTTAACTTTTTGCGGGACGCCAGATCCATC
>CADCQO010000004.1 GCA_902803585.1 uncultured Ruminococcus sp. | reverse complement strand
GGCGATTCCTGCCCGCTGTGATACGAATGAAATATAATCTTCAAAGAGTGTATTGCCGTCATGAGCACTGGTATTTGACCCCATGCCGATACAGATAACAACAGGCTTGCCGTAGGCGATAGACCGGTCAAGGATATATTTGATGCCCAGCAGAAAGTCCGATGATTCGTATAGATTGGGATTATCAGGGGAAAGCAGATAACGGCGGATATAGAAATCCCTTGCCCGCCGGAGCTTTACAGCGATAATGTCGGCTTTCGGAGCGGCACCGATATAGTCTGCTGTTTCATTTCCTGCGGCAACAGACGCTAAAAACGTTCCGTGTCCGTCCTCGTCTATCTGAGGCACGATGCTTTGAGGATTATCGCTGTTCAGAGCACGGTTAATGGTTTCATTGTCATAGTCTGAGCCGAAATATAAACCCTCACTGCGTTTGCCGTCTGCTGTCTGATCCCAGATATTGAGGAGCTTGCTTGTGCCGTCCTCAAAGCGGAAGATGTCTTTTGTGTAGTCGATTCCCGTATCTACAATTCCTACAATAACCCCGCGCCCCGAAAGATTCAGAAACGGCTGGTTGAGTACCTGTGTGATACCGCTTCTGTCGTTGCCGATGCTGTCAAGCGGCGATAATATCTTGGGATAGAACGACAAAAAGTCGCTTCCCAGATCAATCAGCAGTCCCTGTATATATTTTTCGTTGGTGTAGACAATGATATAGTTGTTTGCCAGTTCCGTTCCGAAATGCAGGTACGGCTTATCTTTTGCATATGCCTGAAAGCGGGGCGTATTGATGACCTGAAAATCTACCGTTGTCGGCAGTTTTACATACTCTTCCAGCGGCAGTCTGTCCTCTTCTTCCATGCGGATTCGCTGCTGAAAACCCGTAAAAAACAACTTTCATGCTATAAATAAGCAAATTTCTAATGCTTTCGTCAGATTACACAAACCCCTCCGGCACTTCGTGCCACCTCCCCCAAAGGGGAGGCTTTTGGAATGTACTGTGCCTCCCCTTTAGGGGAGGTGCCGAGCGTCAGCGAGGCGGAGGGGTTCCCACTTTTGTGCAGCTTTCATATTTGCTCATTTATCGTTTCATGTTCATGCCCGTTTCCGATCATCGGGCTTGTTCCTTATGCCAGAGGCGTAAATTCCCCGCTGACGGACGGGAGCAGATACACAAATCAGAGAAGCTGTTTTTGCGTGGATTTTTAAGCAGCGATTTTCACCTCTCTTTCTTCCTGCAGGTTGGCGTGATGTGCCGTGAAATTGCGAAAGTGAACGTATTTCTGCGGGTCGTTTTCACTGTTCAAAGTCCCGTTTTGTCAGGACAAGGTTCTAACCGTTCAGTGCTGTCATTTGTTCGAGTGTTCCGCGCAGACAAAGACGGCCGTAGCCGAAAGCGGGATTCGGGTAGCTCATGCCGGCAGTACGCTCTGCCCCAAGACGCAGATAGGCACGGATACGTTCCCCGTAAAAAAAAGGTGCGTTTCCGTTCACGATGGCCCATTCCATCATCAATAATGCCGAACCTGTCACAAACGGCGCGGCAAAACTTGTTCCTGTAAAGGTATCATAACCGCCGCCCGCAGCGGGTGCGGTAATGTTTACGGCAGGTGCGGCGATATCCGGCATTCGTTCCTCATCATCAGCCAGTCCCGTCCCCGAAAACGGCGCAATACTTCCTATACGGTCGTTGTAGCCCGATACACGAATGACTTTTCGGGCAGTAGACGGCAGCGTCATGGTATTGCTGACGGACGGATTAGAAAAATAGGTCTTTGCGGTGACTTCCTCCAGCGTCGGAAGCCAGACATCAAATATGCCGCTGACAATGCGGACAGGGACAATTCTCAGCGGCCATGCTCCGGCGGCGATTGTTCCGCTGACAGCCTGTACACTGATGAAAATTTCCTGACGTACAGAATAGCGGGTGGGCTGTTCATAAAGCACTGTGATGCGGAGATTGCCCAGCCGGAGCTGTCTGCGTCTGTCCGTCAGGGTAACGAGTCCCGTTGAAGTGCCGTTTGGCAGAACCAGTTCCACTGCGAAGCTGTCAGCAAAGTTTTTCCAGAGTGTCAGATAAAATTCCTCGATGCCTGATGCAGTAAAAAAAGCGATTTCTGTCGTTTTGTCCGGCATCACGCGCCCTGCATAATGGTGACCCGATGCGCCTTCATTTCCTGTCGGAACAACAATCACATTTTTCCATTCCGTACTCATGGCGGTCAGATATTCCTCAAAAAGCGACTGCCCGTCATGTGCGCCGTTATTCATGCCGAAGCTGAGATTGACGGCAACAGGCCGGTTCCATTCCCTTGCCTTGTCAATCACATATTTCACCGCCCGCATAATCTCGGTACTCTGGGCAAAGGTGTCGTTTCCTGCCCGTCCTACTTTTACTATGAGCAGACTGCACAGCGGTGCCACGCCCTTATTTTCACCGGAGGAGCTTCTGCCGCTGCCTGCCGCAATTCCCGCCACAGCCGTACCATGCCCCAGAAAGTCACGGGAGGGTACAATGCTGAACGGGCGGGAACTGGCAAGGGCTTCGTTGATGCGCTGTCGGGAAAACTCCGTTCCTTCAAAGAAACCGGCAGGCGGTTCTCCTTCTATGGTCTGATCCCATAGAGCCAGAATGCGGGTCGTGCCGTCCTCTTTGCGGAAATCGGGGTGCGTATAGTCGATGCCGGAATCAATCACAGCGGCAATTGTTCCTCTGCCGAGCAGTCCGAAACCCGTCTGTTCCTGTACGCTGGCAATACATGAAGAGGCAAGCTGGTAGCTGATGCCGACATACAGCCGTTTGGACAGCTCCACATCTTCTACTTCCGTAAAGTTGTAAAGCTCTTTTAGCCGTGTGTCGGGTAATGTGACGATAGCGTATTGATGCGACAGCAGTTCTGCCTGTCCGCCGATTTCCTCCGCTGCTCTGCTGATGTCGCCGTTATACTTTACTATTACCTCCATGCAGTTCCTTCCTTCTTCCGTGAGCAGTTTTCTGTCAGCAGGTGTCCTGATGCCATTTTCGATTTTTCCTGTTCCTTCTTTCTGCTGTCAGGAATAGTTATGCAGTTTCCCGCAAAAAAATGACTTTTTCAGCCTTCATCAAACAAAGACAGGACTCTGCCCGTTCACAAGGGTAAAGTCCTGTCTGCTTTTTGTTTTCAGACTGATTTATATTCACGGAAAAGGGCGGTCTTTTTTTGGAAGAAACGCCCAAAACTCCCTGTACGTCCACAATACGGGTGAAATCCGCCGTTCTGACCGGCAGAAAATGCTTTTGGCATTCGTTTCTCAATTTGTCATGATGCCCTATTGACATTGCGGACAGATATGCTATAATTGTTAGTAAGCTAACAATTAAGGGAGGGAGTACAAATGCAGGAACCGTATATTATCATGGAAATCAGCCGTACCCATAATTTGCTGAGAAGGCATTCCGGAACAGCGGATATCCGCCGTGAAATGAAGGAAACAACCGGCAAGAACGGCTGGATCATCGGTTTTCTGGTGGAACATCAGGGTGAAGATATCTTTCAGAAGGACATTGAGAACCGCTTTTCTATCCGCCGTTCCACCGTTTCCAATATGCTGGGCCTGATGGAAAAAAAAGGCTATGTCAGGCGGGTATCGGTCGAAAGTGATGCAAGGCTGAAAAAGCTCGTCCCTACGCAGAAAGCACTGGACATTCACCGGAAAATGATGGAAGCACTGGAGAGGAAAGAGCAGTCTTTGCGGGAGGGCATCACACAGGAGGATCTGGATACCTTTTTCAGGGTATTGGACAAGATACAGCATAATATAGGGCAAACTGAATAGAATGATTCTCAAAAAGGAGGGGTTACAATGATAAAAACATTGGCAAAAAGCATCAGGGAATACAAAATCGTTTCGATCATTACGCCGGTTTTCATTATCGGAGAGGTTGTTCTGGAAGTTCTGATTCCGTATCTGATGGCAGACCTGATTGACAAGGGCGTTGACAAGGGAGATATGAATTATATCTGGAAAATGGGCAGTATTCTGGCGGCAGTAGCGCTGGCATCGCTCATATTCAGCTTTCTGGCGGGAAAATATGCGGCGGTTGCCTCGGCGGGCTTTGCCAAAAATCTGCGTCATGATATGTTTTACAAGATACAGAACTATTCCTTTGCCAATATCGACAAGTTCTCTACTTCGGGCCTTGTTACGAGAATGACAACAGACGTTACCAACATACAGAATTCCTATCAGATGATTCTGCGTATGGCATTCCGCGCGCCGTGCATGATGATCTTTGCGATGGTGATGTCCTTTCGGGTGAATGCGTCGCTGTCGTGGATATTTGTTATTTTCATTCCCATTATCGCTCTGGCACTGGGTATCATTATCAAGTTTGCCCATCCGGTTTTCAGAAGGGTATTCAGGAAATACGACCGGCTGAACAACATCGTACAGGAAAATCTGCATGGTATCCGTGTCGTAAAGTCTTTTGTCAGGGAAGAACATGAAGTCGAAAAGTTCGGGAAGGTTTCGGAAGAAATCTATCAGGACTTTTCAAAGGCCGAAAAAATCGTTATGTTCAATATGCCCGTTATGCAGCTGTGTGTTTATGCGTGTATTCTGCTTGTTTCATGGTTTGCGGCAAGGCTGATTGTTTTCGGTGACATGACAACGGGCGAGCTGGCAAGCATGATGACGTATATCATGCAGATACTGATGAGTCTGATGTTCATTTCCATGGTCATGGTCATGGTCACGCTGTCAAGGGCTTCGGGCGAGCGTATAGCGGAAGTGCTGAATGAAGTGCCTGACCTGAGCAATCCGGAAAAGCCCGTTACAGAGGTAGCGGACGGCAGTATTACCTTTGAACATGTCAGCTTCAGCTATGCGAAGGACAAAGACAAGCTCTGTCTGAAAAATACGGATATAGCGATCCGTTCCGGCGAAACGATCGGCATTATCGGCGGCACAGGTTCGTCAAAGTCCACGCTGGTACAGCTGATTCCCCGTCTGTATGATGTCACGGAAGGACGGATACTTGTGGGCGGAAAAGATGTAAGGGAATACGATATGGAAGTTCTGCGGAACAGCGTGGCGATGGTGCTGCAGAAGAACGTGCTGTTTTCGGGCAGCATCAAAGAAAACCTCCGCTGGGGCAATGAAAACGCATCTGATGAAGAAATGGTCAAGGCGTGCCGGCTGGCGTGTGCAGATGAATTCATCGAGCATTTCCCCGACAAGTACGACACGCATATCGAACAGGGCGGTACAAATGTTTCGGGCGGTCAGCGTCAAAGACTGTGTATTGCAAGAGCCTTGCTGAAAAAGCCGAAAATATTGATTCTGGACGACTCTACGAGCGCGGTGGATACCAAAACCGACGCATCTATCCGCAGGGCATTCTTAGAGGAAATCCCCGATACGACCAAGCTGATTATTGCCCAGCGTATTTCTTCGGTACAGGACGCCGACCGCATCATTGTGATGGACGGCGGCGAGGTCAATGCAATGGGTACGCATGAAGAGCTTCTGAAAACCAATAAAATCTATCAGGAAGTTTATTATTCTCAGCAGAAGGGAAGTGAAGAGAATGGCTGAAAGCAGAATGTCAAAACCTATGGCGATGGGAAGAAGAGGCGCAATGGGCGGTTCACCGGAAATGAAGGGTAATCCCATGAAAACCGTGAAACGTCTGCTGAGTTACATGAAAGCCTATAAACTGCGTCTGATATTTGTGCTGGTGTGCATCATTCTGAGTGCGGCGGCAGGCGTTGCGAGTTCTCTGTTCATTCAGATACTGATTGACAACTACATTACACCGCTGATGACAGCGAAGGAAAAGGATTTCGGCGGACTGCTGACGGCTATCATCGTGATGGCGGTCATTCTGGTGTTCGGTGCGCTGGCAACCCTGCTGTACAACCGTCTGATGGTAACGATTTCTCAGGGAATCCAGAAAAAAATCCGTGATGAAATGTTCAGCCATATGCAGACCCTGCCGATCCGCTATTTTGATACGCACTCACACGGCGACCTCATGAGCCGTTATACGAATGACACCGATACCCTCCGGCAGATGCTTTCAATGGGTATCCCGTCCATGTTTTCGTCCCTGATGACGATTATCGCCGTACTTTTTGCGATGATTTCCCTGAATATCTACCTTACTCTGTTTGTTCTGGTGTTTGTGGGCATGATGATGTTCATTACCAAGCAGATCGCAGGAAGGAGCGCAAAGTATTTTATCTCCCAGCAAAAAGAAATCGGTGATGTAAACGGCTATATCGAGGAAATGATCAACGGTCAGAAGGTTATCAAGGTTTTTTGTCACGAACAAAAGACAAAGGAAGAGTTCGACCGGAAGAACGAATCCCTTTGTGAAACCGCTACCAGAGCCAACACCTATGTCAATATCCTCATGCCGATCATGAATAATCTCGGCAATATCCAGTATGTACTGATTGCGATTGTAGGCGGACTGCTTGCCATCAACGGCATCAGCGCCGTATCTATCGGTGTCATAGCCTCGTTTTTACAGCTTTCCAAGAACTTCACCCGTCCTATCAGCGAGATTTCCAACCAGTTCAACTCCATTATCATGGCGCTGGCAGGTGCGGAGCGCATTTTCAGCCTGATGGACGAGGAAAGCGAAACCGATGAAGGCTATGTCACGCTGGTCAATGCCAAATATGACCTCAACGACCAGCTCACGGAAGCGGAGGAACGCACAGAAATGTGGGCATGGAAGCACCCGCACGGTGACGGTACAGTGACCTATACCAGACTGAAGGGGCGTGTGGTTCTCTATGATGTGGATTTCGGCTATGTACCCGAAAAAACCGTTCTCCATAATGTTACACTGACCGCTGAGGCGGGACAGAAAGTGGCGTTTGTCGGCTCGACAGGTGCAGGCAAAACCACCATCACGAACCTTATCAACCGTTTCTATGATAT
>CADCQO010000003.1 GCA_902803585.1 uncultured Ruminococcus sp. | reverse complement strand
TCCTTTAGAATAGAATAGTGATAGTATTTACAAATCCCCGTCTGAGGATTCATCTGTGAAATTCTCCGGAAGTGCTTCGGTGTCTTCCGGCATTTCTTCCGTTTCCTCTGCCGGTTCTGCTGATTCAGTTCCGTCAGATTCCCCGTCCGGTTCGTCTTCACGATCAACGGTGCGTTCCAGTTCAAAACCGCTGAGGAACGTATAGGGGAGTCCGTAGCCAAGCACGACCGCAGCGATATTTACCAGTTCGGTGCGGCTGCTGATGACATCATGGAACGGCAAACCTGCTGTGACCGAAGCTACAATGACGTATAAAGCCGGTGCAACCATCAGTAATAATGTTGCCAGTGAAAAACGTACGATCTGCCTGCCGTCTCCTACACGGGTAGCATAGAACAGCAGTGCTCCGAACAGCACAAATACCAGAGCCACCATCAGGGTGCGCTTTACGATATCCTGAGAAAAAGAGTCGTTGATCATACCAATGAAGAACGATGAACAAATCAGGAATGCTGTCACCAGAAACGCCGAGAAAATCAGATTCCAGACATCTTTTTTCTTTTGCTTCATGTTGATTATCCTCTCTTTTGAGCATCTTCTGCCGTACACAGCAGAACATTTCTATTGTATCACTCCGCAGAGAATTATTATTCCACAAAAGAATAATATCAGGCTTTTTTCCTTGCAACAAGGCATATCCAGCCCTTATCCTCATACTGACGAATGATTTCCAACGATGCCGGCAGTGCTGACAAAACATCGTCCAGACGGGTATCAATGATGCCGCTCATGATATAGATCGTTTTGTCGTCCATGAACCGTTCGATATCTCCTGAAAGCATAATAATGGCATCAGCGACGATATTCGCTGTAATGATATCGTATTTTCCGGTTACCTTGTCGGTCAGATTGCCGTGAATGCCCGTGTAGCGTTCTGCCACGCCGTTGCGCTGTGCATTTTCGACAGAGGCCTTTACTGCCAGCTCATCAATATCAATACCGACAGCGCTTTCTGCTCCCAGCAATAATCCTGCTACCGATAAAATACCGCTGCCGCAGCCGACATCAAGCATCTTTGCACCCTCAGTGGTGTATTCCTCCAATGCTTCCAGACAAAGGCGGGTCGTTTCGTGTGCGCCTGTTCCGAAAGCGACGCCCGGCTCCAGATGCAGGACAATGCGTCCCTGCGGGTCATAATCTTCACGCCATACAGGACGGATCAGCAGTCTTTTGCCGATCGGCATCGGGTGAAAATACTTCTTCCAGTTTTCCAGACAGCCTTCTACATCGCAGGTATCGGATACAATGCAGTAAGGAATATTTTCCGCTTCAAGACGTTCTTTCAAAAATGCGATGGCTTCGGCGGGATTGTCTTCCGGACTGATATAAACATGAATTTTGCCTTTGGTTCTGTCCTGCTGTAAAAGTGCCTCGTCGATGAGGTCGATGTTGGCGATTTCGAGAACCTCCTGCTCCAGCATAGAATAATCTTCGATATAGATACCGTACGGTACTGTCATCTGAGCAATATTTTCTGCTGTGTCGATATCCTCCGTGTTTACCTCTACCACAATTTCTGTCCAGTCCATACTTTTTCCCCTTTCTTTTTAGATGATATCTCTACCATTATAAGCTACACCGTCCCAAAAAACAAGCCCCATACAAAGAAATAGAAAGCTGATGTACAGCAGATCGTTCCGGCTTGTGAATTTTTGTGTGAAGCGGGAAAAGAAATTGACAGAATGAACCAGATGTGATAAAATAATGGTAGAAGAATCTGTCCCTATTTTCTGAATGAAAGGAATGAAAAATGATGAATAACCAGAATCCTTATCAGCAGCCCGCTCCTCCTCAGCCGCCGGTGGCTTATCCGCCCTATGCAGTGCAGCCGCCCAAACGGAAGTTTTTTGACAGGGAAATGGCGGGTATCCTTGGGTGTACGTGCAGTGCGGTTGGTCTTTGTCTGGCAATTGTTTCTGCAATCGTCGGAGGTAACGCTACCTACATTTACGGATTAATCATGGTGATTGTTTCTCTGGTTTTTTCGGTCGGCGGTGTGATCGTTTCCCTGATTGTAGGAAGTAAAAATCTGAGTGAGGGAAAGTCGAGAGGTTCCTTTGCTTCGTGGGGACTTGTGCTTGGTCTGGCGGGAATCGTTCTCTTTACATTCCTGATTTTCTTCTCCGGCTGTATGACCTGCTATTACAACAAGCGCGGCGGCATTCAGTGGTAAATGTCCGTAAAATCGTGTATTTTTTCGGGGGACACCTTTCGGGGTGTTCCTTTTTTGTCGTATGTTTGACAAAAATTCATGTTCCTGATAAAAAATGTATGGACTTTTTGCAGGTTTTGTTGTATAATACCTCTTGTATGCTATAATCTATAACCTGAAGGGATGTCTGTTTTTATGAAAAATATACTGAAATCTGTCGGAGCAGTTGCTTGTGCGGCGGCACTGATTTGTTCAGCGGGCTGTGCCAGTACCAAATGGAGCTTCAAGAGCGGTGACTTCACACTTTCAAGCGGTATCTGGATCAGCTATACCTTTGACGGCGTAAGCAGTGCCATCAACAAGATGCAGGAAGGCGATGAAAAAGCTACACTCGAAACAATCGATTTTGAGAAAGACGAAATAGAAGGCAAAATCGCAAAGGACTGGGCATATGCTGAGGCAAAGGATAAAGTGCTTCGCTACCTGACAGCCGAAACCCTTGCGGCACAGCTGGGTGCAAAAGTATCTGATGAAACCTTTGATGCCAGCAAATATTACTATTCCTACTTCTACAAGAACTATTATTCCGAAATGTTTGAGAAACTGGGCGTTTCAGAGGACAGCTACTGCAGGGCAAACCTGATGCCCCAGCTTCTGGAAGATGAAATTTTCCTCAAGATTTACGGCAAGGACGGTACAAAGGAAGTAACTGACAAGGATCTGGAGGCTTATTTCGTTGATAACTATGTGTCCTACTACTACATCAGCTGCAGCCTTACCACTAAGGACGACAGCGGCAATGAGGTGGATCTGGACGCTGAAACACTTGAAAAATACCGTAACAATTTCAGAAAGTATGCGGCTATGCTGAATAACGACGGAAAGACAACTGCTGATGTTGCCACACAGTACAAGACGGATTTTTCAGCAGAAACTGTTCCGGAAACCAACGAAACAATGGCAAAGGACAAAATGGAAACCGGCGACCTGAATGCTGCTATTCTGGAAACAGAAGAAGGCAAGGCCGTTACAAAGGAAATCGACAAGAAGCTCTATCTCATCTATCGCTTCAAGATTAAAGATAAAGTCGGCAAGATCAAGGGTGCCAATGATGAAACCTCTGATAACGAAACCGAGATCATTTCCCGTGAAGACATTCTCAAAAACATGAAGTCTGAGGAATTTAACCAGTATCTCAAGGACGAAGCCGACAAGCTCGAATGTACCCGTAATGATGCCTGTGTCTACAAGTACGACGTCATGCGTACCGTTCATATTCTTCTGAGTCAGAAGTGATCCGGCATTCCGCCTGAGAACGCAGAACCATAACAAACAAGACCGTACTCCCTGCTGATCGGAGAGTACGGTCTTTTTGTATGGTCTGAGGAATGGACAGCACTGCCGTCTGTCCTGCTTTTTCAGGTTATTTTGTGACGTGTCTGATAAGACCGCCGTCAGCGATGATTTCCTGAATGAAGGGGGGGAACGGTTCAGCCTGATAGGTTTTGCCGGTGGTGATATCGGTGATAACGCCGGTATCAAAGTCAACGGCTACCTCATCGCCGTTTTTGATTTCTTTGGAAGCCGCTTCACATTCAAGAATCGGCAGACCGATATTGATAGCGTTTCTGTAGAAGATGCGGGCAAAGGTGGAAGCGATCACGCAGCTGATGCCGGATGCCTTGATAGCAATGGGAGCGTGTTGTCTGGAAGAACCGCAGCCGAAATTCTTTTCCGCAACCATGATATCGCCGGCTTTGACATTTTTGGTGAAACTGCTGTCGATATCCTCCATACAATGTTGTGCTAACTCCTGATGAGAGCTGGTATTCAGATATCTGGCGGGAATGATAACATCAGTGTCGACGTTATCGCCGTATTTATGAACAAGACCCTGTGCTTTCATATCAAAACTCCTTTCGTGTTGATGAAGAATGTTTTCCGGAAGACCGTCATCTGTTCCACTCGCCGGAAGAGCAGAGCGGAACGGAAGTATATGGCCGTGAAGTGTTCACCGCCCATAGAGGCGGGCGCTTTTTTTAAAAGTGAACAGCGGTGCTGATGATTATTCAGCAGCCAGTTTTGCGGGGTCGGTGATGTAGCCGGTGACAGCGCTGGCAGCAGCAACAGCGGGACTGGCAAGATAGACCTCTGATTCTACATGACCCATACGGCCGACAAAGTTACGGTTAGTGGTGGAAACGGCACGTTCTCCCTTTGCCAGAATACCCATATGTCCGCCCAGACAGGGGCCGCAGGTCGGCGTGGAAACAACAGCGCCTGCTTCGATAAAGATATCGAACAAGCCCTCGTGCATTGCCTGCAGATAAACACTCTGTGTACTGGGAATGATAATGCAGCGTACGCCCTTGGCAACCTTTCTGCCGCGCAGCATATCAGCCGCCGCTCTCAGGTCGGAGATACGGCCGTTCGTGCAGGAACCGATGACAGCCTGATCAATTTTGATCTCTGTTTCACCGATGGTGTCAACGGTGCGGGCATTTTCAGGCAGATGCGGAAAAGCAACTGTCGGACGAAGCGCCGAAAGGTCGATTGTATATTCTTCATCATAAACAGCGTCTTCATCAGCGGTATACTCAACAGGTTCACCCTGAAAACGGTCTTTGATGTAAGCCCGTGTAATATCATCTACGGGGAAAATACCGTTTTTCGCACCAGCTTCGATGGCCATATTCGCAATACAGAGTCTGTCGTCAATGGAAAGATACTGCAGACCGTCCCCGAAGAATTCCATAGAGCGGTAAAGTGCGCCGTCTACACCAATCATGCCGATGATATGCAGGATAATATCCTTACCGCTGATATAGGGAGCGGGCTGGTTAATCAGGTTAAATTTGATAGCGGAAGGCACTTTGAACCATGTCTTGCCGCTGATCATGCCTGCCGCCATATCAGTAGAGCCGACACCCGTAGAGAAAGCCCCCAGTGCGCCGTAAGTACAGGTATGGGAGTCTGCACCGATACAGAGGGTGCCGGGGCCTACCAGACCTTTTTCGGGCAGCAGTGAATGTTCGATGCCCATTTGTGCTACATCGAAGAAATTGCGGATATCGTAGCGGTCAGCAAATTCGCGTACCTGCTTGCACTGTTCAGCGGCCTTGATATCCTTGTTGGGGGTAAAGTGATCCATGACCATGGCGATTTTGTTTTTATCGAAAACAGCGGTCGCCTTTCCCTCGTTAAAGACATTGATCGCAACAGGTGAGGTAATATCGTTGCCGAGTACCATATCGAGCTTTGCTTCAATCAGCTGACCTGCCTTGACCGATGCCAGTCCCGCATGAGCAGCGAGAATTTTTTGTGACATTGTCATTCCCATAGAATGAACCTCCTTCAGATTTTGTTCCCTGCATATGGTTTGTGCGGACAGAGCCGACAAACTGCTGTTACCTATTATAGCGGAGTTTTTCGCAGGAATCAAGCATTCTTGTGCATAAACCAAAAAATTAACGGCTTTTTAGTGCGGATTTGCCAAAAAATCCCCCTTTAATGTCATAATTCACCCTTCTCGGTGTCAAAAATAGTCTGAAAGTAACCGTTAGGCGATCATGACATTGATATTACCTATAAATATTGTTTTAGAATACGGGTCAAATTTGTGCCTTTATGAGGTTGTTTTTTTGGGGAAAATGCTTTATACTGATAGTAACCGGTTATATGTATGTATTGAAAGAGGGACATCAATGAGCAGAAGATCTTCCTTCGGCTACACTTCTTCGGGTTCTCGTTCGTATCGTTCGGGCAGTTATCGGGGAAACCGTAACCGTTATAACAAAGTCAAAATCCTATTCCTGATTCTTGCCGTGTTTCTGGTTTTAGCAGCCGTTCTTTTGGGTATATGGTTCTTCCTGCTGCGGGATAAGGGCAGCAAAAAAAATACCGACAAAGCGGTTGTTGTGGAATCTTCGCTTCTGGTCAGTACGGATACCTCAGAATCTTCCGCACGTCACAGTTCCGAAGCCTCTAAAGCAGAATCTTCCCAGATGCCGGATATCAAGGG
>CADCQO010000002.1 GCA_902803585.1 uncultured Ruminococcus sp. | reverse complement strand
TTGAGCTTGGGGCTTGGGGCTTTGCGCTTTCTACCACCTGCGCTATCTGCTCATAATCAAAGGGCAGTACATCCGGCAGAGAAAAGCGGTTTTTAGCGTCCCATGCGGCAGTATGCGTTGTGTACATGATACGCTGCACGCCGCCCTGACCTTTGTATTTCTTATCTCCGGTGTTTACGACAATCGTTTTGTAGTTGGCGAACAGCAGCAGGTCTGCCCATTCCTTTAGCAGCGGTGAACACTGCTTCGTCAGCTTCAGCTCCCAGCGGTCATAGGATCCCATTTCGCCCGGCTGCTCTACTTTTTTCATCTGGGAATGAGCGGTTACAACCACATTCACACCAGCGTTTATGACTTCTTCGAGCTTGTTAATCAGCTTTCCGAACTCCTCCAGCACATAGACATAACCTTTGCCGAAGCCGAAGTCCTCAATGCCTTTCTTTTTCGCTTCGTCACTCACCTTTCTGATACACAGCTTTTCCGCCCAGTCCGCCGTATCTATGACCAGCGTCTGAAACTGTGACGGATTCTTTTGGATGTACGCGACCTGCTGCAGCAGCATTTCCCATGACGTGGGCGGGTCGAATCGTGCCACGTCAAGCTGCTTGGTACTGCCCTCTGTGTCAATAAACACAGGGTTCGGGAACTTCGATGCAAAGGTGGATTTTCCCACACCCTCCTGCCCGTAGACAACGACTTTCAGGGCTGTTTTGATGGTTCCAGTTGTAATGTTCATCAGAGTTTTTTACCTCCTGTAGTAAAGTATTTTCATAATGCCGGATGATTTGTTATAAATTTGACCCCAAAAGGTCAGATTTCTTTAAAAAAGGTCGGATTTTTTTAAAATTTTCCCGTAATCCAGCCTTTTGATACATTTTTTTCTTCCATTTCTGCGCTTTTTACATAACCGTCTTCGATAATCACAGAGCATTCGTTACCGGTTGAAACTCTCGTCGCAATCGCCTGCAAGCCCTCCGCTTCCAGCCACTTCCCGAATTCGCTCAGCGTATCCATATCCATCTGCTCCAGCTTGTCAAGCAGCACAAATCCGCATTCCGGATTAAGTCTGCGTACAATTGCCGCAGCTACTCTCAGCTGCTCCGATGCGCTCATATTATCCCAGTGATAGCCCTTGTATGTAAGCATCCCATCCTTCACTGACAGCTCCGGAAGCGGCAGATCAGCATTTGTCAGCAATTCCGTTTGTGCTTTTCGTACAGCCTCTATCTGATTGGTAAGATCATCATATTCTTTGCGGTATGTTTCTGCATCTATTTCCGCTTTCTGCCGTTCAAGATTCTCTCTGATTTTCCGGTTCAGGCTGTCAATTTCTGAAATATTCTTTTCCAGCTCGGCGGTGCTCTCATCGTGAAGCCAGGCAGCTGTTTTCTTTGCTGTTTCCAGTTCCCCCAGCGCAGCGGTCAGCTCCATGTCTTTTTCAGCCAGCTCCCCGTTCAGGCGGTCAAGCTCTTTTTTTATCAGCATTTTTTCCCGGCTCAAACTATTGGCTTTACTTTCAATCTGAAATACACGGTCACGCTTACGCTGATTCTCTCCGTTTTTTGCAAGTATATCCTGCTGCTGGCGGATAAGCTCCGCAGCAGAAACCGGTTCATTTGGTATACCCGTGTGAAGCGGCAGCTCGTCAGCATATTTCTGTTTCCGGTCTGCAATCCTGCCGATTTCGGTACGTCTGTTATAAAGTCTGCTTTCTTCGTTTTCAAGCTCAAAGAGTTTATCACCAACGCCGATTATCTCCAGCAGCACCCGTGCCTTTTCCTTATTATTCATGTTCATGAACTTCGGAAGGTCAAGCGCCAGCTCTGAAATAAAGCTGTCAAGCAGCTGCTGACCAGACTTATTGCCGCTGGGGTCTACAACCTTCAAGGCACTGTTTTTGCCGCTGCGTTCTACGATCATGCCATTATCAAGCGTAATCTTCAGATGCGGCGGAATAACAGAACCATCACGCTGGGCGTCCGTCGGGCGGAATTTGTTCCCGCCCAGCGCCCACGCAATTGCATCCAGTACAGAGGTTTTCCCTTGACCGTTTTTTCCGCCGATAACCGTCAGCCCATTTGCCGTAGGTTCAAGCCGTACTGCTTTGATACGCTTGATATTTTCAAGTTCCAGTGTGTTGATTTTCATTTTATTTTCCTCCTTAGTAGCACAGGCATTTAGCCACATCAAATACGGCAGCAATACCGCTGTCGCAGTCTATGTCAATGTCCCTTCTGCGTCCGCTCTTATAGGTGATGCGGGCAACGTCCTTGACATATTCCGTACTCTTAATCTGTACCGTCACCGGCACAATGCTTTCGATGTTCCTGCCCTCACGGGTCAGCCTGAGGGTCCCCGCAAGGCTGTGCAGGATTTCAGTCATGTTTTCAAAAGACTGACACTTGATTTTTTCCTCGTTTCCGGATATAATATTCTCAGTAAGATTTTTTATATCCTTTTCCGTTGCCGGTATTGCAGTACCGACAGCGGATTTTTCTTT
>CADCQO010000001.1 GCA_902803585.1 uncultured Ruminococcus sp. | reverse complement strand
CCACCATTTTGTATATCAATCTGTTTCTGTACTTTATGAGCATGAACTTCCTGCGTCAGATGATCGCTGTGTCGTTCCTGATGCTGGCATGGCATTTTATGAAGCGGAATCAGTTTTTCCGGTTCGCCGCAGTCATTGTCGCTGCTTCTTTCTTCCACCAGACCATTCTGGTTATGCTGCCGGTGTATCTGCTTGTAAAAATGAAGCCCAACATCAAAGAAGTGCTGATTTACGGATTTTTCCTGCTGTGGTTCTTCACGGCTTCCAGCAACTTGTTTGATCTTGTCATGGGTTTCTATCACGAAGAATACAGGGAGTCAGTATTCATTGTAGAGGGACTTTCCTTCTTGTATGCCATTTTGCCGATCTTCCTTACTGTTGCGGCGTTCCTGCTTGTCAAAACAGAAACCGTTAACCTGACAAATGAGAACAAGTACCTGATTAACCTTACCTTCATCGGTATGCTGATGATGGTCACAATGTCCAAACACAGCATTATTGAGCGTCTGTCCTATTACTTCATCGTCTTTATGATTCTGCTGGCACCGGTGCTTTTCCGCTCTCTCAAAACAAAAGGTATCCGCTATACTACTTCCGGCGAAAAGACTATTGACCTGACTTCTCCGAAAGCAAGAATGATTCTGTCCATGAGTTTTCTGGTGGTGACGCTCATTCTTTCCTATGTGCATTTTTACTATGGATTGTCCGAAAATGCACACGGCGCAGCGGAATATGCTACATGGATGAAGCTGTTCAGGTGATATATTCCCCCCTCCGCCTACGCTTTGCTCAATAGGATAAATGGACGCTGTACTCGGTGGAAATTGTGAGATATAACTAAAAAAATCAGAAAAAACACGGTTGTCTTGTCATAATGCAAAAAAATATGGCTGGTTCTTGACATCTGCCGAATGATATGATACTATGACATAGGAGTTGAATTTCACTCAAATTTTTAGGAGGTAATTGTTATGAATATGAAGAAAATCGTTGTTTCTACACTCGCAGCTGCTACGCTGGCAGCTTCTGTTTCTGTTGTAGGCGTTAGCGCTAACACACTCGGTGTTTCTAAGCTGGATACTTCTTTTGAGGTTGTTGCTGGTGAGGGTGCTACTGTAACCGTTAAGCTCGATGGTCAGAAGGGTCTTCCTGTTGACGTTACTGCTGAAATTCCGGCAGATCTGATGGAAGCAGGCACCTACTCTTTCTATGCTGAGATTCTCGCTGATGTTGATCTGGAAGAAGTTTTCGCTAAGAGTCCCTCTATCGGCAATAATACAATTGACTATGTTGATATCTTCGAGATTCACTTTGCAGATGCAGAAGGCAAAAGCGTTTATGTGGGTGAAGGTGTTAAGCTGACCTTCAGTTTCTCGAAGGCTACTGGTTATAATGCTACTTTCATCTATCAGAATGAAACCGATGGTTTCGTTATGCTCGACGCTTCTCTTAAAGACGTTGCAGTACCGCACTTCTCCAGATTTGCAATCGCTCGCCTGACACCTGTTGAGCACAGCTCACAGCCCAGCACTCAGCCCAGCTCACAGCCCAGCACACAGCCCAGCACACAGCCCAGCACTCAGCCCAGCATCGTTACTCCTACTTCTGATGTAAAGACTGGTGACAACGCAGGTACAACCGCTGCTGTATTCGCTGTTATGGCTGTAGTAGCTCTCGGTACTTCTGCATTCGCTCTCAAGACAAAGAAGTCCTCTAAGTAATTTTCCGTTTCAGGGAAATACACAGTTTTAACCTAAAGGGGCAAGAAGTCCCCCGCCTCTATAGGTGGGGGAGTATGTCACACAACAAGGTATCGCTCTCGGGCGGTACCTTTTTTGTTGTTCTGATGACATGGGAATATTTTGGGCCTGCGGTTGACAGCACTTTGTGAATGTGATATGATGATGGCAGGAAATATTGATTTTCAGGAGGAGGAAATTCTATGTCTGTTCAAAAAAGAGTGATAAAATGGCTGACAGGTCTTATTGCCGCAGCTATTGCAGTAGGTTCGGCTCTTTCAGTGAATGCGGTCGGTCTGGGTTTTTCTCACGGATATGTACCGTTTACTGTATCCGGAAATGATACAGTATATGCTGTTCGGGAAATAGAGGATTTTACTGTCAGAGGTTCAATGGTAGTGGCGGCGGAAATAGATGGCGGTTCATTAACGGACGGCGATTATTATTTCTATATAGAGCCAATCGCTGACGATGACCTTTCAAGAGCATTTGTAAATGAACATGAATGGCTTAACCATCTGCATATCTGGACCTATGAAATGCTTCAGGTGAGTTTCTTTGATAAAAACGGAGGCACGGTTTCTCCGGAGGCTTCCCTTTATTTTTGTTCCAAGTATGCTGGAATGTATAATGCAGCGTTTGTGTATGAGGACGGAAAGTTCGTACAGATTCCCGCTGAAAGTATGGTAGAGTGCTTTAAGACTGCAACGCCTTCTGATTCGCTTTTCGTTATGGCAAGCTATCAGATCTGGCCGAACGACGCAGGAGGAGTCACTTCACAGCCCGTTACCCCCATATCCGATGCTTCTGATGACGGTGATGTGACTGACCCCGAAAGCTCCAAGCAAACCAGTATCATCTGGGAGGATATAAATATCGATGTTTCCAACAAGCCAAAGGACATCAGCCATCAGGATGATCCTGCATCGTCCGCACCCGAAAGCAGTGATCCTGCATCGTCCGCACCTGAAAGCAGTGATTCTGCATCGTTTGTGCCTCAAAGCAGTGGTGACAGTGGAAAAACTGATGGAAAGAACAGTACTCTTCCCGAAAAGAGTGGTGTCATATCAAAGATTTCTTCCGCATCACGTCCGGATATCAGCGCACCGGACGGCCCCGCCTCTACGGGTGACAGCAGTCAGAATCTGGCTGTCCTGCTGATAATGTGCCTGACAGCGGCCGCGGCAATGTTGGCTGCCTTCGGAAAGAAAAAATCGTAATCGCTGAGTTCTCATCTGTTTCACGGCAAAGGTCAGAAAGGAGCGTGTTTCCTTTTTGCCTTTGCTGTGTTTTTTTCTTTCTTGACAAAGAAATTCCTCTGCGTTATGATAGTTGTAAGTTATATATCCCTAACTTCATTCTGACAGGAGGTTTTTTATATGAGTTTTTATGATTATTCCGTACCGGCCGCAGACGGCAGCGAAATTTCCATGCGGAGTTTTGAGGGAAAAGTGGTTATTGTGGTCAATACAGCGACGGGCTGTGGATTTACACCGCACTATAAACCGCTGGAAAAGATGTATGAGCAGTATCATGAACAGGGACTGGAAATTGTCGATATCCCCTGCAATCAGTTTGCGGGACAGGCACCCGGAACAGATGAGGAAATTCACGAATTCTGCACGCTGAAATATCATACACAATTCCCGCAGATGAAGAAATCAGATGTCAACGGGGAAAACGCCCTGCCGCTGTTCGGATTTCTGAAGGAACAGCAGGGCTTTCAGGGGCTTGGAAAAGGTATCGCCGCCTTTGCGCTCGATAAAATGCTGAAGAAAATGGACAGGGACTACAAAAACAGCCCCGACATCAAGTGGAACTTCACGAAATTCGTGATTGACCGCAAAGGGAACGTAGCAGCCCGTTTTGAACCGACGCAGGACATGAAAGAGCTGGAAAAGCTGGTAGCTCAGCTGATCGCTGCCGGATAACAGAAAACCGTTCCAAAATCAAAGCCGTATCGGACAGTTGTTCCGGTACGGCTTCACAAATTGAAAATGGAGTTCATGCGGCGAGTTTTTTGCGCAGATAAAGCAGGAGTTTTTTTTCACGGCGGGAAATCTGTACCTGTGTCGTACCGAGAATGACCGCCGTTTTTGCCTGCGTCAGTCCCTGATAGTACCGCAGGAGAATCAGCTGACGGTCAGATTCCGGCAGGCGTGACAGTTCGGTTTGTAACGCCAGATGTTCAGTGATGGTGTCATCGGGCGGAGGAACCGGAATATCTGTCTGGATTTCACCTTCGTCGTCTGTTATGGTGAGGGAAAGCGGCTGCTGGGAGGCATTGAGGGCTTCCGCAATTTGTTCGGGACTGAGGGAAAATCTTTCTGCCAGTTCGGATACAGTGGGTTCACGGCCATAGCGTGACTGGAATTCCTGCACAGCCCTGCTGACTTTCAGTGACAGTTCTTTCAGCCCCCGTGATATTTTTACTGCACCGCCGTCCCTGAACAATTTCCGTATTTCTCCGAGAATCACGGGAACAGCATAGGTAGAAAAGCAATACCCTCTTTCTGCGTCAAAGTTTTCAGAAGCTTTGACCAGCCCCACGCACCCCGCCTGAAAGAGGTCATCATATTCTATTCCGCGCCCTTTGAAGCGTTTGGCGCAGGTGTGAACCAGTCCGATATGCTCTTCGGCATGAATAGACGGTTCAGGCATGGCTGAATCTCCTTGAAAGGGTCTTTTTGAGCGTAACGGTCGTACCCTTCTGCGGTTTGGAACGGACATGAACAGCGTCAGTGAAACTTTGCATGACAGCAAATCCCAGTCCGGTGCGTTCTTCTGCGGACGCAGTAGTGAAAAGAGGTTCCATCGCCTGTGAAATATTTTCGATGCCAACGCCGTTGTCGTGAATGCGGATAATCGCTGCATTATCCGATGTCAGCTTGACGTTGATGCGGATAATGCCGATGGTGCTGCGGTAGGCGTGTACAACGCAGTTGGTGACAGCTTCGGAAACAGCCGTCCGTATTTCGTTGAGTTCTCCGATAGTGGGATCAAGCTGGGCGATAAATGCCGATACCGCCGAACGGGCAAAGGCTTCGTTGCAGGAACGGCTTTCAAAACTGAGGTTCATTTCATTGCTGACAGTCATGTGGTTCTTCCCGCCTTTCTATAATGTTGAGTGAGCCAAGTCCGGAGAGGATCATCATTTTTTCGAGTCCTTCGGGAACGCGTACAACTTTGAGATATCCGCCGTACAGGGACATTATGCGGTAGCGTCCCATGATAAGCCCGATACCGGAGCTGTCCATGAAGCTGACCTGAGAAAAATCCAGCCGCAGTTCTTTGGGACGTTTCTGCTGAATAAGCTGGTCGGTCATTTCACGGATCGTTTTAGCGGTGTGATGGTCGATTTCACCGCAAAGCTGTACTTTCATGCTGTTGTCATCAAAGCTGAATTTCGGATTCATACTCCATCGCCCTCCTGTTCTTTTATCCTATCACAATCTGTTCTGATATTTTGCCGAATATAGACAGAAACATTTCAGCGGAATGAAAGACTCCTGCTGTCAGACCGAAGCAGGAGCTGACCGTGATTTTTCGTGTTCCGGCTTCAATCGTAAAGGAAAGGTATATTTTGGTATGGGAGGGAATATACATTGAAAGAAAATTGATGGGAGAGGATGTAAGGGTATGGAATATCAGATGCAAAGAGAAAGCTGCAGTGTTTGCGAAACAGTCTATGAAGGTACGAAGGAACAGCCGATAGATCTGGATTTCAGTCTGCCGGATTATTGTCCGGATATTGAGCGTATTCTGAAATGCCGTGTGTGTCCGGGTGTGACGAGCCGTAATTTGTCGGGCGATATGCTGGAAGTTGACGGAAATGTCCTCATCAGTCTGTACTATCTTGATGCGAAAAAACAGGCAATACGCCTTTGTGAGCATACCGTGCCGTATTCGTGCAGCTTTAACTGGAAGGGCAGCGCAGAAGAAGCCGCCGCCATTGTCAGGCTCAGAACCGAATACCTGAATTGCCGTGCATTAAGTCCAAGACGGGTTGATATTCACGGTGCTTTTTCGGTTGCTGTTACTGTCTGTGCCAAAAAAGAACAGGAGTATTTCAGCCGCATTGAGGGCGAGGACATTCAGCAAAGCTGCAAAAGTGCCGAAATCAGCCGTTTGTGCGGTATCGGTCAGCAGCAGTTTTCCCTGACAGAGGTACTGGACATCGGAGCAGGCAAGGGAAGCCCCGAAAGTATTCTTCGCAGTGATTTATCCGTACGCTGTGACAGTGTAAAAGCCATGACGGACAAGCTCATGGTCAGCGGTGAAGCAATTCTGCGGTTATTGTATGTGACCGATCTGGAAACAGGTATGCAGGATACCATGACCTTTAACATTCCTTTCTCACAGGTACTGGACGTCAGAGGAGTGAGTGACAGCACCACCAACGAAGTGCTGCTGGAAGTGATGAACTATGAAACGGTTCTGAAATCGGAATTCGATGAAAACAGTACGTTGGTGACGCTTGATGCCCGACTTTGTGCGACCGTGCTGGCAACGGAAACAGCAGGTATCGAATGGGTAGAGGACGCTTATTCTACCGAATACGAATTATCTCTGACGAAAAAGCCCTACAGCTTCATGCAGTCGTTTGACCTGCTGAAAGAGGAGTTTTCCGCCAAAAACGAAGTGACGACAGGCGAAAACGGCATTACCAAAATCATTGATTTGTGGTGTGACGGTGTGAGCAGCATTTGTGTGGCAGAGAATGAACAGATGACGGTCAGAGGAAAGGTCAACTGCTGTATGCTGGCACTGGACAGCGAAAGCGTACCTTATTATCTGGAGCGTTCTGTTGATTTTACAGCAGCACCGGAAAGCCTCCAGACACGGAAAAACCCCGTTGTCAGGGCAGATGTGAAGGTGTCCGGATTATCCTTCCGCATTACCGGAGATAACCGTGTAGAAATCAAAGCGGATCTTTGCCTTTCCGGTTCGGTGCATGAAGGGTGTGTCATGAAAGGCATCTCCGCAGCAGAGGGTCTGGACGACCGCTGCCGCAGAAAGGACAAAGCGGCGGCGCTGACACTGTATTATGCCGATGAAGGCGAAAGACTCTGGGATATTGCCTGTGCCTACTGCACGTCTGTTGAAGCGGTCAAGCTCGAAAACGACCTGACAGACGATGTGATGACCGCCGCAGGTATGATATTGATACCGATGTAAGCAGGGGAGGAGTATGTGAGCATGGAAGAGTTCAATATTTATCGGGATATTTCACAGCGGACAGGCGGCGATATTTATCTGGGTATTGTCGGCCCCGTCAGAACGGGCAAGTCAACTTTTATCAAACGCTTCATGGACACACTGGTGATTCCGAATATCAGCAGTGCAGAACAGCGTGAACGTGCGACCGATGAGCTGCCCCAGTCGTCAGCGGGACGCACCATCATGACAACTGAACCGAAGTTCATTCCTGAAAATGCGGTGGAAATTCATCTGGAGGACAATGCTGTTTTTCGTGTCAGAATGATTGACTGTGTCGGCTATATTGTACCGAGTGCTTTGGGCTACATAGAGGACGAAGCACCTCGTATGGTAAAAACGCCCTGGTTTGAAGAAGCAATTCCCTTTGATATG